>JBIKTU010000458.1:0-2599 GCA_044347965.1 Caulobacter sp. | reverse complement strand
GGTATGAAGCTCCAGGATCTCGCGGGCGAGGTTCTCGTTCAGGCCGCCGCCCGCGCGCCCGGCCTGCCTGCGACGGCCGAGGAAGGCCGCCGCCTGGCTGCCCGGCCCGACCGACTGCGCCTGGTCCAGGTAGAGCAACATGGCCGGATGGGCGGTCGAGGCGACCAGCAGGTCCTCGAAACGCCCGAACACATGGGGACGGATGGCCTCCTGCTCGAACGGCCCGGCCACCGTGGCGGTGATCAGCTTGACCGCCGAAACGGTGAAATGGTTGGCCCAGAACAGCGCCCAGCGCTCGCGAAAGCCGGCCGGGGTCGTGGCGGCCAGCCGCGCCCGCGCGAGAAAGTCCACCGCCGTACCCTCGCGCAGCATCCGCGCGGCGATCTGCACTGGATCACGATCAGGCGCGTCGGATGCCGCCTCGCCGTCGGCGCGACGCATCTCGCGGCGTTCGGTCTGGTAGGCGCGGAAGGCCTGGATGCGGACGGCGGACGATTCGGCATCGCTCTGGGGCTGGTCGGCGCCGCCCGGCCGGATCTGGCCCAGCAGCCATCCGCGCGGGTCGACGGCCACCCTCGCCAGTTCGCCGGGACGCGCCCCGAGGCCGAAGCGGGAGACGGCGATGGCGGCCGAAAGGTCGTTCGAGGTCTGGGGCACTGTCGGCGCGTCCTTGAAACTGCGGGGCCGTTCGGTCACTTCAACGCCGTGCGTCGGCCTGTCCGTCGCGCCACGACCATCGAAGGATACTCCAGTGACCGGCAAGGGCGACGGCGTTCAGAAGCCGCGACGGTTCTACAAGGCGGTGACCGTCGGCGAGACCGAGGGCGGCTACGGCGTTCTGCTCGACGGCCGGGCGCCCAAAACGCCGTCCGGACGCAAGGTGGTCCTGCCCACCCCGGCGCTGGCGGCGCTGGTCGCGGCGGACTGGGACGCCCAGGCCGTCGAGATCGACACCCTGCGCATGCCGGCCCAGCGACTGGCCGCCACGGCGATCGACCGGGTCGCCGCCGTGCGCGACGAGGTGGCCGACGAAATCGCCCGCTACGCCGGGTCCGACCTGCTCTGCTATCGCGCCGAATCGCCGGCCGGGCTGATCGAGGCCCAGAGCCGGGCCTGGGACCCGATGCTGGACTGGGCCGGGGAGACCCTTGGACTGAAGCTCGAGGCGGTCAGCGGCATCATCCACCGCGCCCAGCCGGAGGGGACGCTGGTCCGGGCCCGGTCTCTGGCGCTCGACCTCGACGATTTCGGCCTGACGGCGCTGGCCCACGCTTCTAGTCTGCTGGGTTCGGCGGTCCTGGCCCTGGCGCTGCAGCGCGGCCGGCTGGACGGGCAGGGCGCCCACGACATCGCCCGCCTCGACGAGGCCTGGCAGGAAGCGCGCTGGGGCGTTGACTACGAAGCCGCCGACCGCACCGCCGCCCGGCTCCAGGAGGCGCTGCTGCTGGAACGCTGGTTCCGGGCGCTCTGACGGGGACGTGTTCCGCGAAGCGGTACGTGTCCCCTGCCGCTTCAAGCTGATGGGGACACGCACTGAAGTGCATGTCCCCGGCCGCCGCCTCCCGCTGCGTCAGGCAAATCAACGCCTTGTCATGCCCCCGTCACGGCTTTAACCCGTGCCAGACCTTGCAAGGGGGACGACGGCGTGAAGCACATCCTGGAAGAGCTCGAGAAGCGGCGCGATCAGGCGCGGGCCGGCGGCGGCGAGAAGCGGGTCGCCAGCCAGCATGCCAAGGGCAAGCTGACGGCGCGCGAGCGGATCGACCTGCTGCTCGATGAAGACTCCTTCGAGGAGTACGACATGTTCGTCGAGCACCGCAGCCACGACTTCGGCATGGAAGAGCAGCGCATCCCCGGCGATGGCGTCGTCACCGGCTGGGGCACGATCAACGGCAAGGTCGTCTACGTCTTCTCCAAGGACTTCACGGTGTTCGGCGGCTCGCTGAGCGGCGCCCACGCCCAGAAGATCGTCAAGGTGCAGCGCGCGGCCGCCCGGGTCGGCGCCCCGATCATCGGCCTGTTCGACGCCGGCGGCGCCCGCATCCAGGAGGGGGTCGACAGCCTTGCCGGCTATGCCGACATCTTCATGGAGAACGTCCTCTCCTCGGGCGTCGTGCCGCAGATCAGCGTCATCATGGGCCCCTGCGCCGGCGGCGACGTCTATTCGCCGGCCATGACCGACTTCATCTTCATGGTGAAGGACACGAGCTACATGTTCGTGACCGGCCCCGACGTGGTGAAGACGGTGACCAACGAGATCGTCACGGCCGAGGAACTGGGCGGGGCCCGGGTCCATGCGGCCAAGTCCGGCGTCGCCGAGGGGGCGTTCGAGAACGACCTGGAGGCCCTGACCCAGGTTCGCCGTCTCGTCGACTTCCTGCCGTCCTCGAACCGGGAAAAGGCGCCGATCCGCCAGAGCTTCGACGACGCCACCCGTGACGAGTTGAGCCTGGACACCCTGATCCCGGCCAACCCCAACAAGCCCTACGACATGAAGGAGTTGATCCTCAAGGTCGTGGACGAGGCTGATTTCTTCGAAATCTCAAGCGAGTGGGCCAAGAACATCATCTGCGGCTTCGCCCGGATCGATGGCGAGAGC
>JBIKTU010000455.1:0-2603 GCA_044347965.1 Caulobacter sp. | reverse complement strand
CGGGCGATCCGCGCGCTCGGCGGCCGGCGCCTTGTCCTTCCAGGCCGGACGGGCGGGACGGTCAGCGGCGGCCTCGGCGCGGGGCGCCTTGTCCTTCCAGGCGGGCTTGTCGCCGCGCGGCTTGTCCTTCCATTCCGGGCGAGCAGGGCGGTCGGCGCTGTCGGCGCGCGGCGCGGGACGCGGCGCCTTGTCCTTCCACTCCGGGCGAGCCGGACGGTCCTCGCGGGGGGCTTCGGCGCGCGGGGCCTTGTCCTTCCAGGCGGGACGTTCGGTACGTTGCGGGCGGTCGCCGCGATCCGGGCGATCCGGGCGCTCGGCGCGGTCGCCGTAGCCGGCGGCGCGCGGCTTGCGCGGCGCGAAGTCCTTGGAGGTCGGCGGGGTGGTCGTCTCGACCCGCACGTCCTTGTCCGGATGGGCGAGCACCTGCTCCATGAACTTGCCGGACATCTCCTCGGAGATCTGGAACTTGGTCTCGTTGTCGAAGATGCGGATCTGGCCGATGTCCTTCTTGGTCACCACGCCGATCCGGCAGATCAGCGGCAGCAGCCACTTGGGGTCGGCGTTCTTGGCGCGGCCGATGGACAGCTTGAACCAGGTGGCGTCGGCGAACTCGGTGTGGTCGCGCGGGCCGCGATCCTCGAACGAATTGGCCAGGCCGCCGCGGTCGCTGTCGCTGTCGCGGGCGATGCGCGGCTTGGCGCCGTGTTCCTTGAACGGACCGCCGTCGTAGAGGTCCTCCGGCTCCGGCAGGCGGGCGCGGTACATGCGCAGCAGGGCCACGGCGATGGCCTCGGCGGGGCTCTGGTCCATCAGGATGCGGGCGAGGCCGAGGTCTTCCTCGGTCGCGGCTTCCGTCAGGGTCGGGTCTTCCAGCATACGGCGCTGGTCGCCGGCGCGGATCTCGTCGGCGCTGGGCGGGCCGACCCATTCGGCCTCGATGCTGGCCGAGGCCAGCAGCGACTCGGCCTTGCGGCGGCGGGTGTAGGGGACGAGCAGCACCGAGGTGCCCTTCTTGCCCGCGCGGCCGGTGCGGCCCGAGCGGTGCAGCAGGGTGGCCTTGTTGACCGGCAGGTCGGCGTGGATGACCAGCGCCAGGTCCGGCAGGTCGAGGCCGCGGGCGGCGACGTCGGTGGCGACGCAGACGCGGGCGCGGCGGTCACGCAGCGACTGCAGCGCGTCGTTGCGCTCCCGCTGGCCCATCTCGCCGGACAGGCCGACGACCTCGAAGCCGCGCTCGCGCAGGCTGGCGTACAGGTGGCGCACCGCGTCGCGGGTCGAGCAGAAGACCAGCGCCCCGCCGGCGTGATAGTGGCGCAGCACGTTGACGACGGCGTGCTCGATCTCGTTGGGGGCCACGCGGATGGCCTTGTACTCGATGTCGCCGTGCGGCTCGTTGCGGGTGGTGGTGTCGATCCGCACCGCGTCGCGCTGATAGGTCTGCGCCAGGCGCGCGATGTCCTTGGCGATGGTCGCCGAGAACAGCAGGGTGCGGCGCTCGGCCGGGGTGGTCTCGAGGATGAACTCCAGGTCCTCGCGGAAGCCCAGGTCCAGCATCTCGTCGGCCTCGTCGAGCACCGCGACCTTCAGGGCCGAGACGTCGAGATAGCCGCGCTCCAGGTGGTCGCGCAGGCGGCCGGGGGTGCCGACCACGATGTGGCAGCCGTTCGCCAGCAAGCGCTGCTCGCGCCGGGCGTCCATGCCGCCGACGCAGGTGACGATGCGGCCGCCGGCCTCCTTGTAGAGCCATTCCAGCTCTCGGCTGACCTGCAGGGCCAGCTCGCGGGTCGGGGCGATGATCAGCGCCATCGGGGCGCCGCTGACGCCGCCCAGGTATTCCTCCTCGCCCAGCAGGGTCGTGGCCATGGCCACGCCGAAGGCGACGGTCTTGCCCGAGCCGGTCTGGGCCGAGACCAGCAGGTCGCGGTCGACGGCGTCCTCCTGGAGCACGGCGAGCTGAACGGGGGTCGGGTCGGCATAGCCTTGCGCGGCAAGGGCCCGCTCGATGGCGGGATTGAGAGGCGGAAACGCCATTTTTCGGTAGTTCCTGACAGGGGCGAAAACGCGTTCGGCGCCCGGTCTGCTCGCGTTGGCGAGGGCGTGTATCAGCGTTTCTGAGGTAGTGGAGCGCGGCTCATACAGCCAAACCTGTGGAAAAGCCAGCGTGGCGTCCTTCGCGACGCTCGCCCCTCCCTCCCCCTTGTGGGGAGGGACAGACCTGCGAAGCAGGTCAGGGTGGGGCAAGAGGTGGCCGCCTTATGAGTCAGGTGAGGATCGCTGCTCGCCCCACCCGTCTCGTCTCGCTGCGCTCGCCGATCCACCCTCCCCACAAGGGGGAGGGAGGCGGGAGTCACGGCTTCGCCGCCTCACGGGCTCGCGCCGGTGAAGGTGGGGAGGGGGCGGAGCGCCGGGCCTCCGCCCGGCATAGGGGTAGTCATGGGCCGTTTCGACGAAGGTCAGCGCTCCGCGTGGCCGTTATCTCGCAGGCCCGGGATGCGCAGGGCTGTTCACCCTTTTGTCCCGGACTCTCCCCGCCCGGCCTCTCCGGTCGGCTCGAACTGCTGCCCACGAACGGGCGGACGGCACACCAGCGCACGCCCGGAACG
>JBIKTU010000038.1:0-9509 GCA_044347965.1 Caulobacter sp. | reverse complement strand
GGTTGGATTCAAGTGGCTGACGACATCAGGGTGACGGACGTGGGGCAGCGCTACGCGCGGGCCCTTTTCGAGCTGGCCGAGGAGGCCAAGGCGACTGCGGCCGTCGAGCGCGACCTTGTCGCGCTGAGGGCCATGGTGGCTGACAGCAAGGACCTGCGCGTCCTGCTGCACTCTCCGTCCTTCTCCGCCGAGAGCAAGGGCGCGGGCCTCGCCGGCCTCGCCGCGAAGGCGAAGTTCCACGCCATCACCGCCAAGTTCCTGGGGCTGCTGTCGGCCAACCGCCGGGCCAATGCCCTGCTCGACGTGATCGACAGCTTCCGCAAGCTGTCGGCCAACGCCCGGGGCGTGGTCTCGGCCGAGGTCGTCACCGCCCAGCCGCTGAGCGCCGCGCAGGCCAAGGGCGTCGCCGCCGCCCTGCGCACCGCGCTCGGCAAGGATCCTGAAATCTCGACCCGCGTCGATCCCGCCATTCTCGGCGGCATCAAGGTGCGCGTCGGTTCCCGCCTGTTCGATGCTTCGCTGAAGTCGAAGCTCGACTCCCTGAAATTCGCCCTCAAGAGAGCGTAGAGACCATGGACATCCGCGCCGCCGAAATTTCGGCCATCCTCAAGTCGCAGATCGCCGGCTTCGGCGAAGAGGCTGACGTCTCCGACGTCGGTTCCGTCCTCAGCGTCGGCGACGGCATCGCCCGCGTCTACGGCCTCGACAACGTCCAGGCGGGCGAAATGGTCGAGTTCCCGAAGGCCGGGGTGAAGGGCATGGCCCTGAACCTCGAGCGCGACAACGTCGGCATCGTTATCTTCGGCCAGGACCAGGCGATCAGCGAGGGCGACGAAGTCCGCCGCCTCGGCGAGATCGTGGACGTTCCGGTCGGCAAGGCCCTGCTCGGCCGCGTCGTGAATCCGCTGGGTGAGCCGATCGACGGCAAGGGCCCGATCAAGGGCGCCGCGGAGCGTCGCCGCGTCGACGTCAAGGCGCCGGGCATCATCCCCCGCAAGTCGGTGCACGAGCCCGTGCAGACCGGCCTGAAGGCCATCGACACCCTGATCCCGATCGGCCGCGGCCAGCGCGAACTGATCATCGGTGACCGCCAGACCGGCAAGACCGCCGTGGCGATCGACACCATCCTGAACCAGAAGGCCGCCAACGCCGGCACCGACGAGAGCCAGAAGCTCTACTGCATCTACGTCGCCATCGGCCAGAAGCGCTCGACCGTCGCCCAGATCGTCAAGACGCTCGAGGAGCAGGGCGCTCTGGAATACACCATCGTCGTCGCCGCCACGGCGTCGGAGCCGGCCCCGCTGCAGTTCCTGGCCCCGTTCTCGGGCTGCGCCATGGGCGAGTGGTTCCGCGACAACGGCATGCACGCCGTTATCATCTATGACGACCTTTCCAAGCAGGCCGTCGCCTATCGTCAGATGTCGCTGCTGCTGCGCCGTCCGCCGGGCCGCGAAGCCTACCCGGGCGACGTCTTCTATCTGCACAGCCGCCTGCTGGAGCGCGCCGCCAAGCTGAACGAGGACAACGGCTCTGGCTCGCTCACGGCGCTGCCGATCATCGAAACCCAGGCCAACGACGTGTCGGCCTACATCCCGACCAACGTGATCTCGATCACCGACGGCCAGATCTTCCTCGAGACCGACCTGTTCTTCCAGGGCATCCGCCCGGCCGTGAACGTCGGCATCTCGGTCAGCCGCGTGGGCTCCTCGGCCCAGATCAAGGCGATGAAGACCGTCGCCGGCCCGATCAAGGGCGAGCTGGCCCAGTACCGTGAAATGGCCGCCTTCGCGAAGTTCGGCTCCGACCTCGACGCCGCCACCCAGCGTCAGCTGGCGCGCGGCGAGCGCCTGACCGAGCTGCTCAAGCAGCCCCAGTACGCGCCGCAGTCGGTGGAGGAGCAGGTCTGCGTGATCTACGCCGGCACCCGCGGCTACCTCGACGGCATCGCCACGGCCGACGTCGGCCGTTTCGAGCGCGAGTTCCTGGCCCGCCTGCACAGCAAGCACCAGGACCTGCTGGACGCCATCCGCGAGACCAAGACCCTGTCGAAGGATCTCGAGGACAAGCTGAAGGCCGCCCTCGAAGGCTTCCAAGCGACGTTCGCGTAGCACCGGCCGAGCGGGAGAGAGTAGCCCTCGATGGCCAGCCTCAAGGAAATGCGCAATCGGATCTCGAGCGTGAAAGCCACGCAGAAGATCACGAAGGCCATGCAAATGGTCGCGGCCGCCAAGCTGAAGCGCAGCCAGGACGCCGCCCAGAACGCCCGGCCCTACGCCGAGCGGATGAGCGCGGTGATCAGCAACCTCGCCGCCGGCGTGTCCGGCGACGGGGCGCCCAGGCTGCTCGCCGGCACCGGCAGCGACAAGCGCCACCTGATCGTCGTCGCCGCCGCCGACCGCGGCCTGGCCGGCGGCTTCACCACCTCGATCACCCGCGCCGCGCGTGACCGCATCCAGGCCCTCATCGCCGAGGGCAAGGACGTGAAGATCATCACGATCGGCAAGAAGGCGGTCCCGCCGCTGCGCCGGCTGTTCGGCGACAGGATCGTGGCCTCCTACGACCTGTCGGCCGAGCGCGCCCTGACCCTGTCGGTGGCCCAGCCCATCGCCGAGGACATAATCGGCCGCTTCGAGGCCGGCGATGTGGACGTGGTCACCCTCTTCTACAGCCGCTTCAAGTCGGTGGTCAGCCAGGTGCCGACCGCCCAGCAGCTGATCCCCGCCCAGATCGCCGACGCCGCGCTGGCGCCGGACCTGAAGGGCGCGGCCTACGAGTACGAGCCTTCGGAAGAAGGCATTCTGGAAACCCTGCTGCCGCGAAACATCACGGTTCAGGTCCTTTCCGCCCTGCTCGAGAACATGGCCGGCTTCTACGCCAGCCAGATGACGGCCATGGACAACGCCACGCGCAACGCCGGCGACATGATCCGGGGCCTCACCATCCAGTACAACCGAACCCGCCAGGCGCAGATCACCAAGGAGCTGATCGAGATCATCTCCGGCGCCGAAGCCCTCTGACCGCATAAAGACCGCACGGAAGACCAGACCCATGGCAACCGCCCCGAAGAAGCCCGCCGCCGCCAAGGCCCCCAAGGCCGCCGCCGCGCCCAAGGCCGCCACTCCCAAGGCCGCGGCCGCCGCCGCGCCGAAGGCTCCCGCCAAGAAGGCCGCGGCTCCGAAGGCCGCTGCGACGAAGGCCGCGAACCCGGTCGCGCCGGTCGCGACCGGCAAGATCGTCCAGGTCATCGGCGCCGTCGTCGACGTCGAGTTCGAAGGCCATCTGCCGGCCATCCTCAACGCGCTGGAAACCACCAACGTCGACCAGCGGTCGGGCGAGCCGTTCCGCCTGGTGCTGGAAGTCGCCCAGCACCTGGGTGAGAACACCGTCCGCACCATCGCCATGGACACCACCGAAGGCCTGACCCGCGGCCAGCCGGTGGCTGACACCGGCGCGGGCATCCGCGTTCCGGTCGGCCCGGCCACGCTCGGCCGCATCATGAACGTCATCGGCGAGCCGATCGACGAAGCCGGCCCGATCGACACCCCGACCTACAACGTCATCCACCGCGAAGCCCCGAGCTTCGAGGAGCAGTCGACCTCGGCCGAAGTGCTGGTCACGGGGATCAAGGTCATCGACCTGATGTGCCCCTACACCAAGGGCGGCAAGATCGGCCTGTTCGGCGGCGCCGGCGTCGGCAAGACCGTGACGATGCAGGAGCTGATCAACAACATCGCCAAGGCCTACGGCGGCTACTCGGTGCTGGCCGGCGTGGGTGAGCGCACCCGCGAAGGCAACGACCTGTACCACGAGATGATCGAGTCCAACGTCAACGTGGACCCGAAGGAAAACAACGGCTCGACCGTCGGCTCCAAGTGCGCCCTGGTCTACGGCCAGATGAACGAGCCTCCCGGCGCCCGCGCCCGCGTCGCGCTGACCGGCCTGACCCAGGCCGAGTACTTCCGCGACGTGGAAGGCAAGGACGTGCTGCTGTTCGTCGACAACATCTTCCGCTTCACCCAGGCCGGCGCCGAAGTGTCGGCGCTGCTGGGCCGCATCCCGTCGGCCGTGGGCTATCAGCCCACCCTGGCCACCGAGATGGGCAACCTGCAGGAGCGCATCACCTCGACCAACAAGGGTTCGATCACCTCGGTCCAGGCCATCTACGTTCCCGCCGACGACCTGACCGACCCGGCGCCCGCCGCCTCGTTCGCCCACCTTGACGCCACCACCGTTCTGAGCCGCGATATCGCCGCCCAGGCCATCTTCCCGGCCGTCGATCCGCTCGACTCCACCAGCCGGATCATGGACCCGCTGGTGATCGGCGAGGAGCACTACCGCGTCGCCCGCCAGACCCAGGAAGTCCTGCAGCAGTACAAGCAGCTGAAGGACATCATCGCCATCCTGGGCATGGACGAGCTGTCGGAAGAGGACAAGCTGACCGTGGCCCGCGCCCGCAAGATCCAGCGCTTCCTGAGCCAGCCGTTCCACGTCGCCGAGCAGTTTACCAACACGCCCGGCGCCTTCGTCGAGCTGAAGGACACCATCCGCTCGTTCAAGGCCATCTGCGAAGGCGAGTACGACCACCTGCCGGAAGGCGCCTTCTACATGGTCGGCACGATCGAGGAAGCCGTGGCCAAGGCCGAGAAGATGGCCATGGAAGCCGCCTGATGGCCGACAAGCTCCACTTCTCGCTGGTCGCGCCGGAGCGCGAGGTGTTCTCGGGGGAGGTCGACCGTGTCGACGCCCCGGGCGCCGAGGGCGACTTCGGCGTTCTGGCCGGCCATGCGCCGTTCATGACCGCGCTGCGCGAGGGCGTGGTGACGGTCGTCAACGGCTCGCAAAGCCGCGCCTTCCAGATCCACGGCGGCTTCGCCGACGTGACTGCCCAGGGCTTGACCATTCTGGCCGAACACGCGGTGGAAGCCTCGGTCTGACTTCATCCTGCCGTAAAGCCGCGTCAAGACGTCTTGCGAGGGAACACCGGGCGGTCTTTAGTGCCGCTCGACAGCATTAGGGATGAGATGAACATGCGTAGCCCCGCGCTTCTGGGTCTGACCATCACGGCGCTCTTCGCCACGGGCGCCTTCGCCCAGGACACCCCGCCAGCCCCGGCTCCGGCCCCGGCTGCGGCGCCCACCGACGTGACCTCGCTGGCCGTGCTCGATGTCCTGAGCCGCGTCTGCGCCCAGAGCGTGCGCGGCGGCGACATGAAGGCCCTGGCCACCGCGGCCGGCTTCAAGCTGAGGCGTGACCTCTGGGTCAAGCAGTACGCCAAGGGCTATCAGATCTCGATTTCCCCTCCCGGCACCAATCCGCAGGTCTGCAGCGTGACGCTCGACCACCCGGTCAACGGCATCACTCCGGTGATCGTCGACGTGCACAACTGGGCGATGGGCAAGGGCTGGGAACTGTACCGCAATGACCAGATCCTGACCGACATGGACCGCACGACCCGGTCGTGGGAAATGCGCGGTGAGACCGAGCTCGAGGCGGTGGTCCTTGTTTCGGTCCGCAAGCCGAACGGCGCGCCGCTGTCGAACAAGGCCGATCGGGCCGAGCTGCTCTACAGCCTCTACAAGACGCCGGCCCGGTAAGGTCCGCGAATACCCGGCCGGGACGACCCGGCCGGTCTCCACCCTCGACGGGGACGACCCTGTCATCACCACAGGAGCGTGGTCATGGCCTGGATCATCCTGCTCGTCGCCGGCCTTTTCGAGGTCGGCTGGGCGGTGGGTCTCAAGTACACCGAAGGCTTCACGCGCCTGTGGCCCACGGTCGGCACGGGCGTCAGCATGGTGCTGTCCATGACGTTGCTCGGCCTGGCGCTCAAGACCCTGCCGCTGGGCACGGCCTACGCGGTCTGGACCGGGATCGGGGCCATCGGCACCGCCCTGTTCGGCATCCTGGTCCTGAAGGAACCGGCCACGGCGGCGCGTCTGGTCTGCCTGTGCCTGATCGTCGCCGGAATCCTGGGGCTCAAACTGTTCTCCTCGTCCGGCACGTCGACCTAACGGATCGGCACCGGCGCATCCGGGTCAACGCGGGGCGGGCCGTCCGGCGCCAGGGCATCCAGCGCCTGCAGGCCGGCCGGGGTGATCACCCAGCCTTCACGATTGCGCACCGCAAGGCCGAGTTCGGTCAGGGACAGGGCGTCGGAGATGCGAATCCAGTCGACGTCGCCGCCGGCGTGTTTGCGCTCCAGATTGCGCAGCGCCTCGACCTGACCCTCAGACAGCGTCAGCGCGGCCTCGGCAGGGGTCATCGGCTCGGTCTCCACGCGCGGAGGCCAGGCGGCGCCCGCCTCACTGCTGTAACAGAGGCCGGCAAACCCGTCCGATAAACTTCAGCCTTGGGAAGCGATCAGGCGGCGGCCTGATCACGGCTGGCCAGCCAGTCCAGGCACAGGGCCGCCGCCTCATCCCAGCCCGGCTCGCCCGGGATCCAGTGGCTCATCCCGGGCAGGGTCTCGAACCGGGCGCCGAGCCTCTGGGCGGTCTGGCGCGCCGTCGCCGGCGGGTGGATGACGTCCTTGCCGCCGGCCAGGACCAGCGCCGGCGCCGAGACACGGCCGACGGACGTGGTCATGAAGGGGTCCAGCCACCAGTTCAGCGTCTGCCAAAGGGCCAGGCCGCTTTCTGGCACCATGCGGGCGAACACGGCGCGCCGCTCCTCGCGGGTCATGCGGTCGAGGCTGAAGCGCTTGGCCAGCGCGTAGTCAGGGTCAATGGCCTGCAGCCAGAAGGGGCCGAGCGCATACAGGCTCATCGCGCTGACGGCCTCCTCCATGCTGCTGCCGCTGACGCCCCAGGGCGGCGACGGCGCCAGCAGGATCAACGCATGCAGCGGCGCATGGGTGGCGGCCAGCTGGGCGACCAGGCCGCCCATGGAGTGGCCGATCAGGATCGGCGGTTCGGGCAGGGCCTTGCACAGGGCGGCCACATCGCTGGCGTAGTCGCGCATCCCTACGCCCGCGGTCGACCCACCAGGGCCGTGGCCGCGCAGATCGGGGCTCAGCACAACATGGCCGGCGGCCTCGAACGGCTCGCGAAAGCGTTCAAAGACCCAGCCGCCACAGAAGGCGCCGTGCACCAGGACGACGGGCGCTGGCATGATTCCCCTTGCTCGATCCGGCGGCGACGCTGCTTGGCGCCGCCTTGTCCGTTCGGACAGAAGCTTACTTGGATTTCGGCTTCGAAACAGATGTTTTAGGCGCCGCGGCCGCCTTGGCCGGGGCTCTGGCCTTTGCCGGAGCCTTTGGAGTCGCCGCCTTGGCGGGCGCGGGCCTGGAGGCCGTCTTCGCCGCAGCTGGTTTGGCCGCGGCCTTCGCGGGGACCTTGGCCGCCGTCATCATCGCGGGCGCGGCTTTCGCGGCCTTCGCCGCCGTGACGCCCTTGGCGGTCAGCCAGGCCGCGATGTCGGCGATCACCTGGTCAGTGCCCGGTTCATCGACGATCCAGTGGGCGTTTTCGGCGTACTCGCGATAGTCGCCGCCGATGCGAGCGTACTTCTCGCCCACCTTGCGCACGCCGGCGACCGGGGTCGCCCGGTCCCGGCCGCCGCCGATGGTCAGGATCGGGATGGTGATCTTCGTCTCGTCGATGAAGGCGATCCGGTGCGGGTCCCTGTCCGGATAGGCGAGGTCGGCATAGACCCCGCCGCTGTCGTAGACGGTGCCGGCGAAGATGCCCTGGTGCTTGGCGGCCGGGACGCGGTTGAGCACGCCCCAGGAGAAACCTGTCCTCCAGATCTTGTGGCCCTTCGCCTCGACCTTGCCGCTGAACAGGACGTTGGCGAAGGTGAAGGCCTGGGCCAGGGACGCGGAGCTGACGACATCGGCCGGCGAGGCCGGGGTCAGCAGCACCGCCGCCCGTCCGGCGCCGCGCTCGGCCACCTTCTGCACGATCAGCCCGCCCATCGAGTGGCCGAACAGGACCGGGGCGACGCCCTCGGCCGCCTCGACCTCGCGGGCCAGCGCCTCCACGTCGTCGACATAGTCCTTCAGCCGCAGCGTATGCAGGTCTGCCGGCGGATTCTCCGCCGTGCGCCTGTCCGGGCGCAGGGTCGGGGTCTGGACCTTCCAGCCCAGGTCGCGGAAGGCCGGGGCCAGCCGGGAATACGCATCGGCCGTGCCGCCTACGCCATGCACCATGATGATTGTGGTCATCGTCGCCTCTGTGAGAACGGGCCGTCCGCGCCTAGGATTCCGCGAACCGCCGGAATGCGGCCACGACCTGTTCATAGGCCGCCCGCTTGAAGGGTACGATCAGTTCGGGGGCTTCGTCGAGCCGCGCCCAGCGCCAGCTTTCGAACTCGACCTGATGATGTCCGTCCAGCCGGAACTCCGAGTCCTCGCCGGTGAACCGGAAGGCGAACCAGACCTGCTTCTGGCCGCGCCAGCGACCGCCGCGGGCCGCCACCTCCGCCGGGAAGTCATAGACGATCCAGCCCTCGGTCCGACCCAGCAGGTCCGCCGACCGGGCCCCGGTCTCTTCCTCCAGCTCGCGGCGCGCGGCGTCCAGCAGATCCTCGCCGTCGTCCACCCCGCCTTGCGGAAACTGCCAGTTCCACGGCTCGGGCGTGCGGGCGCGGCGCCCGAGCCAGACCAGGCCCCGGTCGTTGAACAGGACCACGCCGACATTCGGCCTGTGGTCCGGATGCGGATCGTTCACGACTTGACCAGCGCCGAGGCCGGCGCGAGCTGGAAGCCACGGTCGGAGAGACCCTGGGCCCAGCGGGCGGCCTCGTCGACAGTGACCGGATAGGCGAAGCCCGAACCCAGAGCCTGCCCCTTGGAGCGGGCGGCGGCCTCCAGCAGGGTCAGCTGGCGATTGATGGCCTCGGCGGAAAGGTCGTCGTCGATCACGCGGTCGGCCGAGGAGCGCAACGCGCCGGACGCGCGGCCGGCGCTGCCGTCGTCGATGAAGGCCAGGCCGCGCTGGCGCAGGGCGCCGGTGAAACCGTTCATCGCCGTCGGCGTCGTCATGAACCGCGAGCCCAGATAGTTGGTCACGCCGAAATAGCCGGTGGCCCGCGACAGCAGCCACTCCAGCTTGCGGATCGTCTCGGCCGGCTGGCTGGCGGCCAGAAGCGTCATCGGGCCGGGATCGTTGGCGGGATAGTCGGTCGGCTCCATCGGCGCTTCCAGCAGCACCTCATGGCCATTGGCCCGGGCCATGTCGATCCAGCCCTGCAGGCCCTCCGCATACGGAGCGAACGACAGGGTGACCTCTGGCGGCAGGGTCTCGATGGCCCTGCGGGTCAGGGCGGCGTTGAGGCCCAGGCCCCCGACCACCAGCGCCACCCGGGGCTTGCCGTTGGGCGTGAAGGGCCGGGCATAGGCCTTTGCCGGCGTCTGCCCCCCCGGTCCGATGATGGGCAGGGGGGCGCCGCCTGGTCCGGGCGCCGTCAGGCCGGCCAGCGGGGCGATGGGCAGGGCGCTGGCCGCGCCGCCGCCCTCGGCGATCCCGCCGCCGGGCAGGGTGATGACCGCCGAGCCCTCGATGGGGCCG
>JBIKTU010000453.1:0-2617 GCA_044347965.1 Caulobacter sp. | reverse complement strand
GCAGCAGGGTGGACTTTCCCACACCCGGGTCGCCGCCCAGCAGGATGGCGCTGCCCGGCACCACGCCGCCGCCGCAGACGCGGTCGAACTCGTCGACTCCGGTGACGATGCGCGGCGGCTCGGGATTTTCACTTTCGAGACCCTCGAAAGCCAGACCGCGGGTCTTGCTGGCCCTGGTCGGCGCCAGCGCGCCCGGTGGCCGTGAGGCGACCTCCTCGACCAGACTGTTCCAGGCGTTGCAGGACGGGCACTGGCCCGCCCACTTCGACTGCGCCGCGCCGCAGGACTGGCAGACATAGACGGCGCCGTCGCGAGCCATGCGGTCTCCTGATTCGAGGGTCGATTGATCCTAGCGACAAAACGGGAACAGCGCCCGGGCATTCCTGCCTGTCGTGTTCGCGGAACCGTGTCTCGCCAAACCGGCGGCCTGGCCTAGGCTGGCCGTCCAGGAGTCTGCCCGGAGGACGTCATGAGCATCGTGGATGGAGGGGCGGCCGCGGGCCTGCTCGAGCGGGTCCGGGCGATCCTGCTACAGCCCCGGACGACCTGGGAAATCATCGAGGCTGAACCGACCAGCATCCGGGCGCTGTATCGCGGCTACGTCGCGCCGCTTGCGGCCATCATCCCGGTGATCCTGTTCCTCTGGACGGTGGTCATCAGCCCGGTCTTCGGTCTGGGCGCGCCCCTGCTGCTGGCCGGTGCGCTGATCGACCTGGTGGTCAGCTACCTGATCGTGCTCGCGGGGGTCGGGGCCTTCGCCTGGATCGCCGACCGGGTGGCCGCCGGGTTCGGTGCGACTCGCGGGTTGCTGCCGGCCTTCAAGGTCGGCGTCTACGGCATGACG
The DNA here is from genome assembly GCA_044347965.1 of Caulobacter sp. Lineage (GTDB taxonomy): Bacteria > Pseudomonadota > Alphaproteobacteria > Caulobacterales > Caulobacteraceae > Caulobacter. Next base: position 1,773 of record JBIKTU010000453.1, on the reverse strand, counting down.
GCGGTCTGGGTCAGCGGGCTGTGCCTGCTGGTTCCGATCTTCGGCCCCCTCGGCCTGATCGCGGGCGGCGTCTATTCGGTCTACCTCATCCACCTGGGGCTGAAACAGCTTATGAAGCCGGCGGCGGACAAGGCGGCGGCCTACACGGCGGTCACGATCCTGGCGACGGTCGGGGTCGTCGCGGTTGCCAATGCCGTCCTTGAGGCGCTGGTCTGAGCCCTCAGTCTCCGAGGTAGCGCCGCTCGGCGCGCGGCGACAGACGCGTCAGCAGTTCGTAGGCCGTTGTCCCGGCCGCCGCCGCCGCGTCGTCGATCAGCAGATTGGGCCCGAGAAGTTCGACCATCGCGCCCGCACGGGCCGTCATGCAGCCGGTCACATCGACGGCGATCAGGTCCATCGAGACGCGGCCCAGCATCCGGCGCGGGGCTCCGTCGAACCAGACCCTGCCTTCGGGATGGCTGCTGCGCAGGACGCCGTCGGCATAGCCCGCCGCCAGGATCGCCACCCGGGTCGGCGTCGCGGCCTGGAAGGCGCCGCCGTAGCCGATGGTGTCGCCGACCGAGACGTCGCGGACCTGCAGGATCGGCGCTTCCAGCGTCGCCACCGGCGCGATGCGGTCGTCGGCGATGTCGCAGGGGCCGCCGCCGAACAGGCTGACGCCGGGTCGGACCTGGTCGAAGGCATAGTCCGGTCCCAGGAAGATGCCGCCCGAGGAGGACAGGCTGGCTCGCGCCGCCGGAAACAGCTCGCGCGCCTCGCGGAAGGCCGCCAGCTGGCGGCCGTTCATCGGATGCACCGGTTGCGCGCCGCAGGCCAGGTGACTGATCACCAGCTCAACACCGTCCCAGCCCGCCAGCCCCCGCGCCTCGGCCAGGGTGACGCCCAGCCGGTTCATGCCGGTGTCGACGTGCAGGGTCGCCGGCCGACCCCGCGCCTCGGCCCGCCAGCGCGCGGCCTGCTCCAGGCTGTTGATCACCGGCGTCAGGTCGGCCTCGAGCAGGCGAGCGACCGATCCGCCCGTCGCGCCGTCCAGCACCTGGATCACCGGGCCGTGGCCGAGCGCCGCGCGCAGGGCTTCACCCTCTGTGAGACGCGCCACGTAGAAGGTCCGTGCGCCCTCGGCCAGCAGCCGCCGCGACACATCCAGCGCGCCGAGACCATAGCCGTCGGCCTTCACCGCCGGCGCAGCCTCCACGCCCGCCCTGTCGCGCAGGAACCGGTAGTTCCGGGCGAGGGCGTCGAGGTCGATGGTCAGCAGGGCCGAGGTCATGGCGCCCGGCTAAGGGGCGGGCCCGGCAGGGTCAAGCACGACGGCGTTCAAAGGCCATAGCCTGTGCGAATGGCCCCGGCCTAGCGGGAGGCTTTGGACAGGGCGTCGATCGCCCTGCCTTCCGGCTGCATGACGTCGGCGAACCGCTTTTCCGGCTTCGCACGGCAGGTCTCGATTGACTTGACCCACCGGGTCTCGACGTCCGCCAGGGTCGCCTTCAGTCCGGCCGCGCCGCCCGCTGCAAGGTTGCCCTTCGCCAGGACGGCGATGCCGACCATCATCGTATAGAGCTCATGGTCGCCCCACTTCCGGTCAGGGAAGGTCGCGCGCCACCAGTCCATGTCGGCGGCGAACTGCCTGCACGTATAGCGGACAAGGCCGCCGCCGGGCTCGGCCGACCTGTAGTTGTAGAACGCTTGCGGGATGGTGATCGGCACCGACAGGGCCTTGCCGTCCGCATCCTTCGCCGGCTCGAACACCGCCGACAGGGCGGCGGACAAGGC
>JBIKTU010000452.1:0-2618 GCA_044347965.1 Caulobacter sp. | reverse complement strand
TTGGGGGTAGATGTGACGATCAAATCCATGCTGACCGGTGGCGCGCTGGCTATCGCGGTCTCATTCGCCGGGGCCGCCCAGGCGCAGTCCTACATTCCCGACTGGGGTTTCGCCGACATGCGGCAGACCGTCGCCGGCGCATTCATGATAGCGGCGGCCGCTGCACCTGCCGCCACGACACCAGCCGCCGCACAGAGCAATCTCCTGAATGACTGGGGGATCGATGACATGAAGCAGGCGTTCGCAAATCTAGGTGTGACCGTCACCGGCTCCGAGACTCTCGACAACTTGGAGGATCCCGCTCTCTATGTTTATGGCACAACTGCCGAGGGCATGAAGATCAGCGCCTACGGCGTCGAATGCTCGGGGACGCCGCTACGTTGCCGCGGTCTGAACCTCAATGCTGTCTTCGCCCTGGACAGCAACGCCGAGGTTGAGCGCCGTGTGAAGGAAATCGACCGCTTGGCGGTGGCCGTGCGCAACGGCGGAGACAACTCGCTCGACGTGAGCCGTTACGTCATCTTCGATGATGGCATTACAAGGAAGAACCTCGAGGTGAACATCTCGGTGTTCATCGGCCTCAGCTACGACATCTGGAACGGCGGCGGGACCTGATCCCGACTCCACAAGCGTTGCCCTCCCGCGAGGCGTTGATATCGTCGCTGTCCAAGGCGGCGCCCAACGACCGCGCGGGAGGATTCCATGGCCGGCTCCAACAGTGTTGACCGCGACCTTCGCCGCCGCGCCGAGGCGGTGATCCCCGGCGGCATGTATGGCCACCAGTCGGTCGCCCTGCTGCCGGACGACTATCCGCAGTTTTTCGCCAGCGGCGACGGCGCCTGGATCACCGACGTCGACGGCCGCCGCTATCTCGATTTCATGTGCGCTTACGGGCCGAGCCTGTTCGGCTACGCCCATCCGGAGATCGACGCGGCCTATGCGCGCCGTCTCGGCCAGGGCGACGCCCTGACCGGTCCCTCGGCCCTGATGGTCGAGCTGGCCGAGGCCATGACCGCGATGGTCAGCCACGCCGACTGGGCGATGTTCTGCAAGAACGGCACGGACGCCACCACGATGGCGATGATGGCCGCCCGCGCCCAGACCGGCCGCAAGACCATCGTCCTGGCCAGGGGCGCCTATCACGGGGCAGCGCCCTGGTGCACGCCCCGGCCCGGCGGCACGACGGCCGAGGACAAGGCCAACCAGGTCTTCTGCGTCTACAACGACATCGCCAGCCTCGAGGCCGCCGTGGCCAAGGCCGGGGATGATCTGGCCGCCATCTTCGCCGCGCCGTTCCGCCACGACGCCTTCGTCGACCAGGCCGCGCCGGACCCCGCCTACGCCCGCCGCGCGCGGGCGCTGGCCGACGAACGCGGGGCCATGCTGGTCGTCGACGACGTTCGCGCCGGTTTCCGCATCGTCCGCGACTGCAGCTGGGAGGCCATCGGCGTTCGGCCGGACCTGTCGACCTGGGGCAAGTGCATCGCCAACGGTCATCCGATCTCGGCCCTGCTGGGCAGCGACAGCGCCCGGTCGGGCGCCGCCTCGATCTATGTCACCGGCTCCTTCTGGTATGCCGGCGCGGCCATGGCGGCTGGCCTGGAAACGCTGAAGCTGGTGCGTGAGACCGATTATCTGGAGCGCATCCAGACGCTCGGCGAACGCCTGCGGACCGGACTGGCCGAGCGCGCGGCCATGGCGGGATTCGGCTTTCGTCAGACCGGGCCGGCGACCATGCCGCTGTTCCTGTTCGACGACGACCCTGACCTGCGCAAGGGCTTCTGCTGGTCCAGCGCCATGCTGGCGCGCGGCGTCTACGTCCACCCGTGGCACAACATGTTCCTCTGCGCGGCGATGAATGACGCCGACATCGACTTCGCGCTCGACGCGGCCGAACAGTCGTTTCAAAGTCTGAAGACGCAGGCGCACGACCTGCCGCCGGTGGAGAAGCTCGCCTTCCTCGCCGCGCGATAGAACATCACGGGAGAGACAGATGGCGTTCACCGAATACGCGGATCACGACGGCCTGGGCCTGGCCGCGCTGGTGAAGACGGGCGAGGTCTCGCCGTCCGAACTGGTCGAGGCGGCCATCGAGCGGATCGAGCGCCACAACCCCACCCTCAACGCCGTGGTCCACAAGGCCTATGACGAGGCCCGCAAGGTCGCCGCCGGACCGCTTCCGGACGGGCCCTTCAAGGGCGTGCCCTTCCTGATCAAGGATCTCGGGGCCAAGGTCACCGGCTGGCCGCGCAGCTCGGGCTCGATGTACGCCCAGGTTCCCTCGGACGACGCCGACAGCGAGCTGGTCCGCCGCTACCGGAACAGCGGCGTCGTGCTGCTGGGCAAGACCAACACGCCGGAGTTCGGCATTCCGGGCGTCACCCAGTCCGAGCGGCTGGGCCCCTGCGGCAATCCCTGGAACCCGGACCACATCTCCGGCGGCTCCTCCGGCGGGGCGGCCAGCGCCACGGCCTCGGGCATGGTCCCGCTGGCCCATGCCAGCGACGGCCTCGGCTCCATCCGCATCCCGGCCGCCAACTGCGGACTGGTCGGCATGAAGATCACCCGCGACCGCACCCCGATCTGCGAGGTCACCGACGGCGCCGTCGGCTTCTCGG
>JBIKTU010000451.1:0-2622 GCA_044347965.1 Caulobacter sp. | reverse complement strand
ACGCTTGGCGATCGCCACCTGCCGCACCGGACCGCCGAGTCGCACGATCTCGGCCAGATCATCGTCAGTGAATACCGGCGAGAAATTCAGCACCGGCAGCGAGATCGACTCGACGTCCCGGGCCAGGCGCAGGGCGACATCGTGCGGCAGGACATCGGAATTCTTCAGCGTCACCGCGAGGGCGCGGCGCACCAGCTCGGCGGCGTCGGCGGCCATGACGCGAAGGATTTCCTGGGCCTGCACCCGCTCATCCTCGTCGAGCACGCCCTTGTCGATGATCCGGCAAAGCTTGTGCGCGGCCACCGCGCGCTCGTCCGCCGTCGCGCCCTTGAGCAGGGTGCGCAGATCAACGTCCGTCAGTGCGGCCCGCGTAACGCTCATGCCGAAACAGCCCCTCCTACGGCGACGCAGCGTCCATCATGAGTCGTTAGGCTTAACGAAGACTGAGCGCGGGTTAACGGTGTCGCGTAACCGGCTGCAAACCCGGGCGCCCTATCCTTCCAGGACCAACGAAGGGTTTCTCACCGTGTTCGCATCCCTCGCGCCCGCCGCGCGAACGACCCGCGGCGGGGAGTTCGTCATACTCCAGTCCCTGGACGCCCAGCGCGGCCTGCTGCCCTACGCCCTGGCTTTCTTCGCCGTCAGCCTGCCGATCTACGTCTGGGCCGGATCGTTCGCGACCAACAGCGTCTGGATGACGGCGACCTTCGCGGTGTTCGCGATCAACTGGGGCGCCTTCTATTTCGTCGTGGACTGGATGCGGAGCGAAGCGGCGGCCGACCTGAAGCGACGGCTGCGCGTGCAGGTGCTTTGCGGGCTGCTCTGGTCAGGCGCCTGCGCCCAGATCGCGGGCTTCGCCGATGGCGCCGGTCCGGTGCGAGAGGCGCTGCTGATGATCGCCGTCGCCGGCGCGGTGGCCTGCTTCTTCTTTGCCGCCCCGGTCCTGCCGGCGCTGCTGATCGTCGGCCCGGCGGCGGCGGCCGGGCCGCTGCTGGCCCTGTTCGTCCGGGCCGACAGCCGCCCCGAAGCTGCCCTCGCCTGGGGCGCGGTGGCCCTGACCATGGCCCTGTGCCTGATCCTGAACCGCCTGCTGCGCGGCCAGTTCGCCATGGCGGCCGAACGCGAGGCGCTGATCACCGAGCGCGCCGCGTCGCTTGAGAAGGCCGAGAAGCTCGCGCGCTCCAAGTCCGATATCGTATCCACCCTGAGCCACGAGATCCGCAACGGGCTGACGGGGGTCACGCATGTGCTGGCCGCCGCCGTCGGTCAGGGCGGCCGCGCCGCGCCGTCGCGCGAACAGCTGGCGGCGGCGCTGGACGCCGCGACCGACCTGGTCTCGGTGCTCAATGCAACGCTCGATTCCGAAACCGCGGAGGCCGGGCGGCTGAAGCTGGAGCGCGAGCCCTTCGATCCCGTCCGCCTGACCCGCGACCTGGTCCTGCTGAACCGGCCGCACGCCTCGGCGAAGGGTGTCGAGCTCGTCTTCCATGTCGACCCGGCGCTGGAAGACTCACGCCGGGGCGCCGTCGTCGCCGACGCCGCGCGGGCACGCCAGGTGCTGTCCAACCTGATCGGCAATGCGGTGAAGTACACTTTGCGGGGCCGCATCGAGGCGAGGATCGAACTGCGCGACGGCGACCGCATCGCCATCGCCGTGGCGGACACCGGACCGGGCCTTTCCACGGACGAGCTGGAGCAGGCCTTCGAGCCGTTCCGCCGCGTCGAGCGGACCGGCGCGGGCATCCCCGGCGCCGGGCTGGGCCTGTCCCTGGCCCGACGGCTGGCGATTCTGATGGACGGCTCGCTGGTCGCCCAGAGCGCACTCGGCGTGGGCAGCTGCTTCACCCTGGACCTCCCCTGGACGCCGGACGCCGAGCTGGGCTCCGCGGACCAGGCGGACGCCGAGTTCACGGCGCCCGCGGCCACGCGACCGCTGCGGGTGCTGGTGGCCGAGGACGATGCGCTCAACGCGGCCATGCTGCGGGCGATTCTCGAGCAGCTCGGCCATCAGGTTGTCCACGCCCACAACGGCAAGCGCGCGCTTGAGCTGGCGAGGCTGGCGGACTTCGACCTGCTGATGCTGGACGGCCGGATGCCACACATGGACGGGCCGCAGACCACCGCCGCCATCCGGGCTCTGGACGGCCCGATCGCCGGCGCGCCGATCATCGCGGTGATCGACGGCGACGCCGCAGAGGCCCGCGAATGCCTCGACGCGGGCGCGGACACGGTCCTGCGAAAGCCGGTCACTGTGGCCGGGGTCGCCCGCGCGGTCGCTGACTCCGCCGCAAGAACTCGACCCGGGACCACCGTGGCGCGTTCCGCCGCGTAAGACCCTTTCGCCCTCCCGGTCGCCCGGCCATGATGCCTGCAACGAGAACATGCGGGAGGAAACGGGCGTGCTGCAGGGCCTGAAAGTCGTCGAGCTGGCCACCTACATCGCCGCCCCCGGGGCCGGCGGGATCATGGCCGACTGGGGCGCGGACGTCGTCAAGATCGAGCCGCCGCGCGGCGATCCGATGCGCCGGTTCTTCGACGGCGTCACCGTGGGCGAGTACGGCAATCCGGTCTTCGACCTGGACAATCGCGGCAAGCGCGGCGTCGTCTTCGACGTCGGCAACC
>JBIKTU010000450.1:0-2623 GCA_044347965.1 Caulobacter sp. | reverse complement strand
CTGTCCGCGCATAGCCGGGCGACGGGCGTGCGGTTCGGCGTTGGCCTCAGTCCCTACGAAATCTGGGCCGACTTCGGCGATGAGACCAAGGCCGCACTGGCGCGCAAGCTGGCCTGGCTGGATTCCATCGGCGTCGACGACCTGGGCATCCTGTTCGACGACATGCGCGGCGATGTCGACGGGCTGGCGGCGATCCAGGTCGAGATCCTGCACTGGATCGCCGACCACACCAGGGCCGGCCGGATCATCGCCTGCCCGACCTACTACACCGACGACCCGTTGCTGGACCGGTTTTTCGGGCAGCGGCCGGCGGACTACCTGGAAGGTTTGGGCAAGGCGCTGGATCCGGCCATCGACCTGTTCTGGACCGGCGAGGAGGTCTGCTCGGCCGAGTACAGTCCCGGCCACCTCGCGCGGGTCGAGGGTCAACTGGGCCGCAAGCCGGTGCTGTGGGACAACTACCCGGTCAACGACGGGCCCCGGATGAGCAACTACCTGCACATCCGCGCCATGACCGGCCGGCCGGCGGCGATCGGGGCGCACCTGTCCGCCCACGCGGTGAACCCGGCGCTGCAGCCGACGTTGAGTCGCATCCCATGTCTGTCGCTGGCGACGAGCTATGCGCTGGGCGAGGCCTATCAGTACGGCGCTGCGTTCCGGGAGGCGGCGACGGCCGTGCTCGGTGCGGACTTCGCCGAGACCCTGCAGCGCAACATCCTGATCCTGCAGTCGACGGGGCTCGACCGCATGGGGCCTAGCACCCTCGAGACACTGCGCCGCCGGTACGGCGCGTTCGACCATCCGGCCGGGCGGGAGATCATCGCCTACCTCGACGGCCGCTACCGCATCACGCCGGAGATGATGGCCAACGAGGGGACCGGCTAGAGCATGCCCGGGTCAGACGGAATCATCTGACCCGGATCAGCATGCTCTGGACCCAGACACTTGGAGCGCGTTCGGGCGGCGGAACCGCGTACACTTCCGCCTGACGCGCTCTAGGGCCTGACGATCGCACCGCGGTCTGGCCCCAGCGTGCCGTCGAGCACCGCCAGGAAGGCCTGACGCACGCCCGCCGGGCCGCTGTGGCGATCGAGCGTCAGCCAGCGCGGGGTGTCGGCCACGAACTGGTCCCAGGCTTTGCCGTAACGCTCCTCCAGCCCGCCGGGACCCCAGTCCTGGCGGCGCTTCACCACGCGGTCGGGGGCGAAGAAGAACACCGGCGCCGGTCCTGGCAGGGGGGCGCTGTCACGCCCGGCCTCCCAGTGGGTCAGGCCGACGAGGCAGGAGTAGGCGAGGCCGTCGCCGAAGCGGTTGTGCACGGCGGCGCGGACCTTCGGGTCGCCCGCGAAGTCGACGAAGACGACCGGCGTCTCCACAGGGCCGGTGCCCACCTCGTCGTAGAGGATGACGTCGTCGTACATCTCGAGGCTCGCCACGAAGGCGCGGTTGCGGGGCGAGGTCAGGCCGGCGACGCGCACGCGGCCGGACCGCTTCAGCAGCCAGGCGAGGCCCAGCGCCGTACGGCTGGAGGCGCTGGACAGCAGCACCGTACTGGCCCCGAAGTCGTTGTTGTCGACCAGCAGGTCGTCGATCAGGAACGAGGTCATGAACAGCGGATTGAGCAGTGACCGCTCGTCCTGGTGCGGCGCATCGGCCGGCGCCTCGACATACTGGTTGTAGGTGGGCGGCAGCTCGGCGCGATGGGCGACCGTATCGACGAAGCCTGTGCGCGACCGGCGCGGCGATGTCAGCAGGTGACTGGCCATCGGCCAGTAGCCGTAGAAGCGTTCGCCGGCCTTGAAGTCCGGACTGGCGCTGGCCTCGACCACCCCGTAGCCCCACGCCGGAATGCAGCCCCAGCCCTCCGGCTTGGGGAAGAACTTCCAGTAGCCGATCTGGTCGCCGGCCACCGCATACGTGACGTTATTGGCGGTCAGCGAGAAGGACTCGACCCGGAACAGCACCTCGCCGTCCGCCGGCGCGGGGACCGGGGCGTCGCGTACCTCGGTGCGGTGCAGGTCCTTGCGATCGACGAGAAAGTCCCAGGCGGAACCGGTCATGGCGCTCTCCCTTTGCGGCGACGGGTGTACACTGTAAACCCATTACAGAGATAGCAAGTCCCAGCGGCCATTTCACGTTCATGCCCCGTCTCCTGTCCGAGTCCGATGTCGCCGAGTTCCGCGAGCGGCTGATCGCCGCCGCCGAGCGGCTGTTCGCCGAGCACGGACCGGACGGGGTGACCATGCGCCAGCTGGCCTCGGCCCTGGGCGTTTCGCCGATGACGCCCTACCGGTATTTCAAGGACAAGGACGCCATCCTGGCCGCCGTTCGCGCCAGCGGCTTCGCCCGCTTCGCCTCGGCGATGGAGGCGGCGACGGCGGCCAGCGCCGATGGCCTGGACCGCTCGCAGACCACCGGCCGTGCCTACGTCCGCTTCGCGCTGGAGAACCAGGACGCCTACCGCCTGATGTTCGACTTCGCCCAGCCGAACGAGGCCGACTATCCCGAGCTGGTCGCCGCCTCGACCCGGGCGCGGGCCATGCTGATCCGCCATGCCGAGGGGCTGGTCGCCACCGGCGAGGCGGAGGGCGACCCCGAGATGATCGCCCACATCCTCTGGGCC
>JBIKTU010000449.1:0-2628 GCA_044347965.1 Caulobacter sp. | reverse complement strand
ACTCATACTCGTCGCCGCCGGCGGCGCGGTCGGCGCCGTGGCGCGCTACCTGACCGGATTGGCGGCCCTGCGGTCGCTCGGCGCCGCCTGGCCCTATGGCACCCTGGCGGTGAATGTCGTTGGCGGCTTTGCGATGGGCCTGCTGGCGGCGCTGCTGGCCGCCCGGGGCGAGGCCGACCAGGACCGCTGGCGGCTGCTGCTGGGTGTGGGCGTGCTGGGCGGGTTCACGACCTTCTCGGCCTTCTCGCTGGAGGTGGCGATGATGATCGAGCGCCGGGAGTGGGCGTCGGCCTTCACCTATTCCACGGTTTCGGTGATGGCGTCGGTCGTGGCGCTGTTCGCCGGCATGATGCTGGCCCGCAGGCTGGTGGCCGCATGAGCGCGCGCGAAGTCAAAACCCTGTTCGTCGACCCTGCCGAGGCCGGCGAGGACGGCGTGCGGCTGGACCGCTGGTTCCGGCGTCGCTGGCCGCAGCTGACCCAGATCCAGATCCAGAAGCTGGCCCGCAGCGGCCAGATTCGCGTCGACGGCGCCCGGGCCAAGGCCGACACGCGGCTGCAGGCCGGCCAGCAGGTGCGTGTGCCGCCGCTGCCCGACGCGCCAAGCCCCGGCGGCGACACGAAGAAGGCCCTCTCGCCGCGCGACGTCGCCTTCGCCAGGTCGCTCGTGCTCTACGAGGACGAGGACGTCCTGATCCTCAACAAGCCGGCGGGCCTGGCCGTGCAGGGCGGCACCAAGACCACCCACCATGTCGACAAGCTGCTGTCGGCCTGGGGCGAGGGACTGGAGCGACCGCGTCTGGTCCACCGCCTCGACCGCGACACATCGGGCGTGCTGGTGCTGGGCAAGACGCCCGCCGCCGCCGCCAGGCTGTCGGGCGCCTTCGCCCGGCGCAAGGCTCAGAAGACCTACTGGGCGCTGGTGGTCGGCACGCCACACCCGACCGAGGGGATCATCAACATCCCGCTGGCCAAGAAGGGCATAAACGACCGCGAGATGATCGTGCCGGTCGACGCCAAGGATCCCAAGGGCGAGGTCGCCGAGACCGAGTTCGTCACCCTCAGCCGCGCCGGCCCGCGAGTCAGCTGGATGGCCTTGCGCCCGCATACCGGCCGCACCCACCAGCTGCGCGCCCACATGCTGGCCATCGGCCATCCGATCCTGGGCGATCCCAAGTACGGCGACGAGAAGAGCGCGGCGCTGTCGCAGGGGCTACAGCTTCAGCTGCACGCTCGCCGGCTGGTCATCCCGCACCCCTCGGCCGGCATGATCGCCGTCGAGGCGCCGCTCAGCCGCGAGATGAAGGAGGGCTTCCAGCGCTTCGGATTCGACGAGCACGAGGCCGACCCCGACCCCTTCGACCGCAAGCGTGGCGGCCGCTCGAGCCGGCGGTAGGGTTTCAATTCGGGGCGGGAGCCTCAGACCAGTCCCGTCACCGGCGCCACCCCGGCGCTGTCGGGGAACACCGTCGAATCAAGCGCCTTTCGGTCGAGGCCCATGTGGTCGGCCAGCACGCCCTTGAACAGGCCGCGCAGGTCGAGCGTCGGCCGCGTGTCCCGGCCTTCGAACAGGGCCGAGGCCTTGAGCGTCGGCCAGTCGCCGATAATGCCGCCGGGCTTGAGGCCTCCGCCCAGCAGGAAGGCGGTCGAGCCGGTGCCATGGTCGGTGCCGCCCGTGCCGTTGATCCGCGCCGTTCGGCCGAACTCGGTGGCGACCACGACGACCGTGTCCTTCCAGTCCGCGGCGAGGCCGTCGTGGAGCCCAAGCAGTAGGGCGTCGAGGTAAAGCAGGCGGTTGGCCAGCTGGCCTTCGGCCGCGCCCTGATTGGCGTGGGTGTCCCAGCCGTCGACGGAGATGGCCACCATCTGGGGACCGTCCTGCTGGCGCATGAATCCGGCCACGGTCGTTCCGATGCCCCGGGCCGCGGCCTGGCCCTGACGAACAAGGCCCTGTACGCCGCCGCCGCCGGCCATCGCCGCAGGGCCCTGCGAGGGACTGTCCTTCATGGCCATCGCCGCCATGGCTTCGGTCTGAAGGCCCTTGGCCAGCGCGGGGCCGAGCAGCGGGTCGTCGGCGTAGAGGTCGCCGAGGATGCCGGGCAGCCGGGGACTGCCTTCGCCGGCCCCACCCGGCGACCATGATCCGGTCTGGACCTTGCCGCGCAGGATCAGCGGCGCGGTGGCGCCGACCGACAGGGCCTCGATCTTCCCGGCCGGCATCGCTTCCAGAGCCCGGTTCAGGAAGCCGGAACTGGTCCCGTAGACCACGGCCGCGCCGCTCTCCAGCACGTCCTGCGCCTCGAAGTGCGAGCGGGCGCGGTCGGGACTGGCGATGGCGGGGGCGATGCGCGCCTGGCCCTTCAGCGCCAGGCCGTGCACCCCGGCCAGAGCCGGGTGCAGCGCGAAGGTCCCGTCCAGCTTAAGGGCCCGGTCGGCGGGGATGGCGATCCGGCCGCGCAGACCGGCGTAGTCGGGGTCGCCCACCGGCGGCGAGGCGGACAGGCCGTCCATGGCCCCCCGCGCGATGACGGTGACCATCTTCCTGCGGCCCGAGCCGCTGTCGGCGCGGGCGGCCTGGCCCATGAAGCCGATCGAGATGCCGAGACCGGCGGCGGCGGACAGCAGACCC
>JBIKTU010000036.1:0-9570 GCA_044347965.1 Caulobacter sp. | reverse complement strand
AACCCGGTGATGAAGTTCGGCCTGGCTCTTGCCCAGGTCGGCCTCGGCTTCCTGGTCGTGGTCTGGGCGGCCAGGGCGGGCTTCGTGAGCCCGGCCTTCCAGATGCCGCTGCTGGTGCTGGCCGCGCTCTACCTGCTGCACACCACCGGTGAGCTCTTCCTGTCGCCGGTCGGCCTGTCGGAGATCACCAAGCTGTCGGTGGCCTCGATCGTCTCCTTCATGATGGCCGTCTGGTTCCTGTCCAGCTCGATCGCTCACTTCATTGGCGGCGTCATCGCCGGCCGGCTGGGGTCTGCGACGGTTGGCGGCCAGGTGCTTGACCCTCAGGCAGCGCTCGAGACGTCGCTGGGCGGCTTCCACTGGCTCGGCTGGACCGGCGTGGGCCTGGGCGTTGTGTTCGTGCTGCTCAGCTTCCTGATCAAGCACTGGGCGCATGGCGCCAGTGACGCATCGGCCCAGCCCGCCGCCGACGAACGCCAGTAGGTAGCAGAGCGCCCATCCTGAAGATGGCGAAGGGCCCCGGAGAGCAAACTCCGGGGCCCTTCTTCCCTGGCCTGGGAGCGGCTCCGGTTCGGGGCGGAGCCGAGGGGTCTCAAGCGGCCGGGGAACCCGGTCAGCCGAACGTCTTGCGCACGCGGATGTAGACGAACGGGTCGAAATCCAGCGGTCGCCGGTCGGTGTAGGCGAGCGCGCTCGTGTCGCGCGGACCGGCGTAGACCTGACGATCCCGGATGTAGTCGCGACCCGCCAGGTTCTGGGCCTCCACGCGAACGCTGAAGGTCGGGGTCGGCCTGTAGTCGACGTAGAGCTGGTACCAGGGCTCCATCTCGACCATCTCGATCTGGTCGAAGCGGTAGAAGGTCTCCTCGAAGCCGGAGCGGATGTTGACCCCCCACTGGAAACGGTAGCGGGGCAGGTCCTGGGAGAAGTTGATCTCGCCCTCGAGCGGCTCCTGGCCGCTCATGCGCCGGGTCTCGCCGGTGGTCGGATCGGTGACGTCCGACCGGGACCATTCGCCCTTGATCTTGAGAAGTCCGCCGCTGACGCCGAACTGGCTGAGCGGCAGGTTCACCGACACTTCCAGGCTGTCAGCCGTGCCATCGCCGATGTTGCCGGGGGCGTCGAAGGCATAGCCGGGTCCGATAATCGGAACGCGGTCCGTGGCGTCGGTGATCTGCTCATGCGTCAGGGTCAGGACAACCGCGCCGTCCTTCCAGAACTTGCGTTCGTACGTCGCCTCGATCGTCCAATGCCTGCTCGGTTCCAGATCGGCGTTGCCGGCGGTGACGACACCGGTCGAGAAGGCGGTCGAGGAGACAAAGTCGCCAAAGTCGAGCTGGCCGATCTCCCGCTCGACGCGCAGCCGCAGCTGGTCCGAGGGGGTGGGCGACCAGGTCGCCGACAGTCGGGGCTTGGGATAGGTGAACGACTTCTCGAGATCGGTGTCGCCGCTCTGGGTGATGGTCGAAACCTCGACACGCAGGCCGGTCTCGATCGACAGATCTTCGCGGGGCCGCCAGGTGGTGGAGCCGAAGACCTCGCCGCGCCGCTCCTCGACCCGCACGGTCGCGGCGGGAAGGACGACCGGGACCCCGTTCTGGACAAGGTCGCTGCTGCTATCCAGAAAGTTGAACGCCGCCTCGCCGCCGCCCTCGACGCTCAGCGTCGGAGACAGGGTGTAGCGCAACACCCCACGCACGATACTCTCGCCGCGCTCGGCGGTTTCGGAAAACACGCCATCGTCCGTCCCGTCATCGAAGGCCGAACTGAACTCGGTGTAGCGACGGTTTGTCAGGGCGGTAAGCTCGATCCTGGACCTGGCGCCCAGTGACCGCTCCCAGCTGCCGCCGATCTCACCGTCGGTCTGGCGGTAGTCATCATCGACAAGCAGCCGCCCGGGGGCCGGAAAGGTGGCGACCTCATTGAGCGACCACTCGTAGTGCTCCTGGCGGTAGCTGGAGTTCAGCGAAAGGCGGCCGTCGGCGAGCGGGGATTTCCATCCGGACCTGGCCTCGAAGCCGCGTCCGCCGCCGGTCTCATCGGAGACGCTGTCCCGCAGCAGGACGCCGCCGCCGTCGCGCCGTGTGCGAGGACCCTGACCCGCCTCGTCATCGACGAAGGTGAAGGGCAGGATCGACCACTCGAACTTGCCGTCGCCCAGTCCGCGAGAGCCTTCGAACCGGACCGCCGGCGTCGTCCGCCCGTCCTGGAAAACCGACGAGGCGACGGCCAGCAGCCATTGGCCTCCGGCGTCCTTCCGCAGGATCACATTGGCGATGACGGTCTTGCCCTGCATGTCGATGCCGGGGGCGCCGCCCTGGATGATGTCGACGCGCTCGACCTGACCGGCCTGGATTCGGCGAAGCACATTCTCGAGCGAGTCGTTCTTCGACGCGGGGCGCTGGCCATCGATCAGCACGTTGCCCGCCGCGCCGCCGTAGCCCCGGACGCTGTCGCCGTCATCGAAGGCGAACCCGGGCACCCGCGCCAGCATGTCGAAGGCGGTGTTGGGCTGAAACGCGGTGAAGAAGGCGGCCGCATAGGGCGTGACGCCCTGCTGGCCGGAGGCGCCGGCCACGGACTCCAGCGCCACATCCGCCTCGGCGCTCGCAACGGTGGCGGCCGAAAGCATGGCCAGGGCTGCGGTCGCGAAAAGCCGATACTTCATCCAGGACTCCCCCGTGAGCCCCCCGGCCCAGGTCGGGCGAACCTGATCGCGCGCCCGTCACGAGGCACGTTACAAACCTGAAATGTGGATTAAATCGCCGACAGACTGACGGCGATCAGTCAGACGGCGGTGCCGCCCACGGTCAGGCCGGTGATCTTCAGCGACGGCTGCGCCACCCCGACCGGCACGCCCTGTCCGGCCTTGCCGCAGACCCCGACGCCGGGGTCCATGGCGAAGTCGTCGCCAATCATCGTCACCCGGGTCAGGGCGCTGGGGCCGTCGCCGATCAGGCTGGCGCCCTTGACCGGCGTCGTCAGGCGACCGTCCTCGATAAGCCAGGCCTCGGTGCACTGGAAGACGAACTTGCCGTTGGTGATGTCCACCTGTCCGCCGCCCAGGTGGGCGCAGAAGATGCCCCGCTTCGTGGACGCGATCATCTCGGCCTGGGTATGGTGACCGCCGAGCATGCCAGTGTTGGTCATCCTCGGCATGGGCATGTGGGCATAGGACTGGCGGCGGGCGTTGCCGGTGACGCTCATGCCCATCAGCCGGGCGCTCATCCGGTCGTGCATGTACCCAACCAGGATGCCGTCCTCGATCAGGATGGTCCTCTCCGTGGGCGTGCCCTCGTCGTCAACGGTCAGCGAACCGCGACGACCCGGCATGGTCCCGTCGTCGAAAACCGTCACGCCCGGCGCGGCGACCCGCTCGCCGATTCGACCGGAGAAGGCCGACAGTCCCTTGCGGTTGAAGTCGCCTTCCAGCCCGTGGCCGACAGCCTCGTGCAGCAGCACGCCGTTCCAGCCCGGGCCGAGGACAACGTCCATCTCGCCCGCCGGGCAGTCGACGGCGTCGAGGTTCACGGTCGCCTGGCGAATCGCGTCGTCGACCTGGGCCTGCCACTTGTCCGGCGAAATCCAGGCCTCGAAGCCGGCGCGGCCGCCGGCGCCGGAGGTTCCCGTCTCCCGGCGGCCGTCCCGTTCGACGGTGACCTGGACATTGACGCGCACCAGGGGCCGCACATCGCGGATCAGGCGGCCGTCGGCGCGCAGAATCTCGACCGTGCGCCGCTCGCCGGCCATCGAGGCCATGACCTGGACCACGCGCGGATCGCGGGCCCTGGCGAAGGCGTCGATCTCCTGCATCAGGGCGACCTTGTCGGAGAAGCCCGGCGAGGCGACGGGGTCGTCCTCGTTGTAGAGCTTGGCGTTGGTGGCGCGCGGCGCCTCGGCGGCCACGCCGGCGTAGCCGCGCCGGGCCAGCTTCGCAGAATCGCCGGCGCGCCGGATGGCGGCCTCGGAGATTTCACTGGCGTGGGCGTAGCCGGCCGTCTCGCCGGCGACGACGCGAAGGCCGAAGCCCTCCCCCGAATCATAGCTGGCGGTCTTCAGGCGTCCGTCGTCGAAGACGAAAGCCTCGGACTCCGACCGCTCCAGAAACAGTTCGCCGTCGTCGGCCCCCGCAAGGGCCTCGCCAAGGATGGCGCGGGCGCGTTCGGGATCGACGCCGGCGGCGTCAAGGAGCGAGGGAGCGAGAGGAGAGGCGGTCATGACGCTACAGGTAAGGCGTCAGACCGCCTTCGTCATCAGTAGTCCTGGTCCACATTGCCAGATCCGCTGATTTCGCTCGTCAGACTGGCGGGCTTGGCGCGCAGGCTGACGTCACCGCTGCCGGCGACCGCGACCTTGACCACGCCCCGGGCGGACACGGTGGTGTCGCCGCTGCCCGAGGTGGAGACCTCGGCGTCCCGCGCGTCGATATCGGCGAGATCGATGCTTCCCGACCCGACGATCCCGAGCGTCAGGGCGTCGGACCGGCCAGCGCCGGTCACGTCGCCGCTGCCCTGGACCTGCACGGTCAGTCTTGGCTGGTCATAGTTCCGGATATCAAGGTCGCCGGCGCCGTTCACGGTGAAGGTCGACACCTTCGGGGCGGTGACGGTGATCCGGATGCGATCGCTCGCATCCAGAACGCGCACGCCGTTGAGATCGATCGTCACGTCGCTGCTGTCGATCTGAACGTCGCCGGCGAGGCCGAAGCGGCCGCCCTCGAGCGTGATCCGTTCAGCGTAGTCTTTCGGCCCCTCGATAACGACCCGGGCCTCAGCGCCCTGGACGTAGGTGACGTCGACGGGGAGGTCGAGCACAAGCGACTCGCCGCCATTCCAGGTCAGTTCTCGGGTGATCGTCTCGCTGGGGCGGACGCGCTCCACCCGGTTGCGGCCCTGGCGCTCGGAGATGCGGTACTGCCACTGGCTGGGGATGGTCCAGCCGTTCTTGGCGATGTCGCGACCGCCCAGGGCGGCGGCGCCGGCCAGACAGGCGACCGCGAGAATGAAGCTCGCGAAGGCGATGGTGATCAGGGTGCGGATCATGGCTCTGTCCCTCAGCCTTGCGGTTCAATGGCCGGCTTCAGCAGCCGGTAGTGGAGGCGCCCGTACCAGACGAGCAGGTTGACCAGGCCGACCGTGACGATGGTCGTGACGGCGGCGATGGCCGTGGCCGCGGCCATCAGGCCGATGCCGGCGAGAACGGCTGTCACCGGGCCGCCCGGCGGCCCCATGAAGGGCCCGGCGGCGAAGACGAACCCGCCGGCCAGGAAGACCCCGATGGCCGCCATGAAGAAGCCGAACAGCGCGCCGACCACGCCCATGAGGATGGGCAGCAGGATCAGGATGTCGATGGCGCCCAGGCCGAGCACCGCGAACACGGCGGCCATCGCGGCCGACGGGTTCTTCTGCTCTTCCCAGCGCTTGAGGCCTTCCTCGGCCTTCAGTTCGCGGGCCAGACGCCCGGGATCGCCCAGCGCCTCGGCCACCTCGGCCTCGGTGCGTCCGGCGGCGATCGCGTCGGCGAAGTGGGTGTCGTAATCGGCGACGATGTCGCTGATCTGGCTTGCCGGCATTCCGGCCAGTCCGGCCTTCAGCCGGACGATGAAGTCGGCGCGGGTCATGCCTCGGCTCCCAGGATGGCGTCGACGGCCCGGGTGAAGGCCATCCATTCGGACTTCTGCGAGATGAAGCTGGCGCGCCCCGCCTCGGTCAGACGGTAGTATTTCCGGGGCGGGCCGCTCTGCGACTCGACCAGATAGGTATCGACCAGGCCATCCGCCTGCAGTCGTCTCATCAGCGGGTAGATAGTCCCCTCCCCCATATCGATGTCCTTCGCGAGCTGGCTGGCGATCTCGTAGGCGTAGCTGTCGGCGCGGTGCAGCAAGGCCAGCACGCACAGCGTCAGGACGCCCTTCTTCAGTTGGATTTCGATGGTTTCCGGCACGTGGTCCGTCTCCAGGTTCCAGAACTATCTAACGCACAGTACCGTGTAACGCAAGATACCTTTTTACGCCGGGTAGCTTGCCGTGCCTCATAGCTCTAAGCACCCTTGTTGCGAACCCCTCGCAGAGGTTGGCCTTTTCCTTGTGGCGCCTGCGACGGCGAGGCGCTTGGCAAGGGGGGGCGTTGCGCGTATTCACGCCTCCGGTAGGCGTGGAGGGGCGTCGACGCAGGGCTCGTGCGCGGGCTTGAAGAAGTTCCTCCCTGAGCCAGATGGAAGAAGCCGGGCATCCTTGGTCCTCCCGGACCAGGGCCGGCAAAGCAGGCCAGAGAGGGTCATGAAGTCGAAGTTTCAGGGTATCGCCGGTCTAATGGCGGGCGCCGGTGCGGCGATGATGGGCTCGATGGCCCTCGCTCAGGAGCGGCTGGGTCAGCCGACGCCGGGCGGAATAGGCCTGCAGCAGGCGGCTTCGCCGCTCAAGCACGAGGCCCACTTCTTCCACGACATCATTCTGCTGCCGATCATCACGGTCATCAGCCTGTTCGTGCTGGCCCTGCTGATCTGGGTCGTGGTTCGCTACAACAGGAAAGCGAACCCGACGCCGGCGACCTTCAGCCACAACACCGCGCTCGAGGTGGCCTGGACGTTGATCCCGGTCCTGATCCTCATGTTCATCGCGATCTTCTCGTTCGGGCTGCTGTTCCGTTACCACAACATGCCCAAGCCGGATCTGACCGTTAAGGCGGTCGGCTACCAGTGGAACTGGGGCTACGAGTACCCGGACCAGAAGATCCCGGAATTCATCTCCAACATGCTGCCCGAGGACGAGGTCGCCAAGCGCGGCCTGCCCAGCGACGTCTACCGCCTGGCCGCGACCGAACCCATGGTCGTGCCGGTGAACAAGGTCGTCCGCGTCCAGGTCACCGCCGCCGACGTCATCCACGCCTTCGCCCTTCCGGCCTTCGGCCTCAAGACGGACGCCATTCCCGGCCGCCTGAACGAGACCTGGTTCAAGGCCGAGAAGGTGGGCACCTACTACGGCCAGTGTTCCGAACTCTGCGGTGTCGACCACGCCTTCATGCCGATCGAGATCAAGGTTGTGACCCAGGCTGAGTTCGACGCCTGGGTGGCCACCAAGGCTCCGGCCGCCGCGCCGGTCACGGCCCCGGCCGAAGCGACGGCTCCGGCCGCCGCTGCCCCCGCTCCGACCCCGACGGCCGCTCCGGTCGCCGCCCCCGCCGGCGTCGCGCCGGCCGCCAAGCTCTGATTTCCAAGGTAAGACCGATGGCTCACGCCGCCGCTCACGACTCACACGACGACGCCGACCACAAGCCCGGCTTCATCACTCGCTGGTTCTTCTCCACGAACCACAAGGACATCGGCACGCTGTACCTGCTGTTCGCCATCATGGCGGGCATCGTGGGCGGCGCCCTGTCGGGCCTCATCCGCTGGGAACTGGCCGAACCGGGGATCCAGATCTTCGCCGCCAACTCCTCGGTCAGCCTGCTGGGCCTGATCGAGCAGTCCAAGCACGGCTACAACGCGGTGGTCACCGCCCACGCCCTGATCATGATCTTCTTCATGGTCATGCCGGCGATGATCGGCGGTTTCGGCAACTGGTTCGTGCCGCTGATGATCGGCGCGCCGGACATGGCCTTCCCGCGGATGAACAACATCTCGTTCTGGCTGCTGGTCGCCGCCTGGGTGCTGCTGATCATGTCGATGTTCGTCGACGGCGGTCCGGGCAAGGGCTTTGGCGGCGGCTGGACGATCTACCCGCCGCTGTCGACCTCGGGTCACACCGGTCCGTCGATGGATCTCGCCATCTTCTCGCTCCACCTGGCGGGCGCCAGCTCGATCCTGGGCGCGATCAACTTCATCACCACGATCTTCAACATGCGCGCGCCGGGCATGACCCTGCACCGCATGCCGCTGTTCGTGTGGTCGATCCTGGTCACCGTCTTCCTGCTGCTGCTGTCGCTGCCGGTTCTGGCGGGCGCCATCACCATGCTGCTGACCGACCGCAACTTCGGCACCCACTTCTTCGATCCCGCCGGCGGCGGTGATCCGGTGATGTTCCAGCACCTGTTCTGGTTCTTCGGTCACCCGGAAGTGTACATCCTGATCCTGCCGGGCTTCGGCATGATCAGCCACATCGTCGCGACCTTCTCCCGCAAGCCCGTGTTCGGCTACCTCGCCATGGCCTACGCCATGGTCGCCATCGGCTTCGTCGGCTTCGTCGTCTGGGCCCACCACATGTACACCGTGGGCATGGGCATCAACCTGAAGGCCTACTTCGTGGCGGCCACGATGGTCATCGCGGTGCCCACAGGCGTGAAGATCTTCAGCTGGATCGCCACCATGTGGGGCGGCTCCATCAGCTTCAAGACGCCGATGCTCTGGGCGATGGGCTTCATCTTCCTGTTCACCATCGGCGGCGTAACGGGCGTGGTGCTGGCCAACGCCGGCATCGACTACAGCCTGCACGACACCTACTACGTGGTCGCCCACTTCCACTATGTGCTGTCGCTGGGCGCCGTGTTCGCCATCTTCGCCGGCTTCTTCTACTGGTTCGAGAAGATCTGGGGCGTGAAGTATAACGAGTTCCTCGGCGCGCTGCAGTTCTGGGTCATGTTCGTCGGCGTGAACCTGGTGTTCTTCCCGCAGCACTTCCTGGGCCTGCAGGGTATGCCGCGTCGCTACGTGGACTATCCCGAGGCCTTCACCCTCTGGAACCAGGTGTCGTCCTGGGGCTACGTGGTCACGGCCGCCGGCGTGGGGATCTTCCTGATCATCCTGCTGGAAGCCGCCCTCCGTCGCCGTCCGGCGGAAGCCAACCCCTGGGGCGAAGGCGCCACGACGCTGGAATGGACCCTGTCCTCGCCGCCGCCGTTCCACCAGTTCAACGAACTGCCGGTGATCAAGCCGGACCAGCACTGAACGCCTCCGCGACAAGCGGAAGCACCCTAAAGGGCGCGTCGGGGTTGGACCCCGGCGCGCCCTTCGCCTATGTACCCTCCGACATGAGCAAGCCCGTCGCCATCGAAGACCGCGCCGCATCACAGCCGGCGCTCTGGTCTGACTATCTGCAGCTGCTGAAGCCGCGCGTCATGTCGCTGGTGGTGTTCACCGCCGCGACCGGGCTGGTCTGCGCCAACCAGCCGATGAACCCACTGCTGGCCTTCGTGGCCGTGCTGTGCATCGCGGTCGGGGCGGGCGCGTCCGGCGCGCTTAACATGTGGTTCGACGCCGACATCGACGGCCGCATGCGCCGTACCCGGGCCCGACCTGTCCCGGCCGGCAAGGTCAAGGGCGCCGAGGCCGCCACCCTGGGAATCGTCCTGTCCCTCTTCTCGGTGATGCTGCTGGGCATGACCACCAACTGGCTGGCCGCCGGGCTGCTGGCCTTCACCATCTACTTCTATGTCGTTGTCTACACGATGTGGCTCAAGCGCTGGACGCCCCAGAACATCGTCATCGGCGGCCTGGCCGGCGCCCTGCCTCCGGCCATCGGCTGGGCCGCCGCCGCCGGCGAGACGCCGCTGAACGCCTGGCTGATGGTGCTGATCATCTTCATGTGGACGCCGCCCCACGCTTGGGCGCTGGCCCTCTACACGTCGGAGGACTACG
>JBIKTU010000448.1:0-2641 GCA_044347965.1 Caulobacter sp. | reverse complement strand
GGGCGCTGACCGACCAGGTCGCCCGCCAGGCGATGAGCGACACCCGCCAGCGCATTTCGGCCCTGGCCCTGATCTACCGGGCCGTTTACCAGGGCGCCGACATCAAACATGTCGACCTGCGCCCGTTTCTTGAGGAACTCACCGGCCAGCTGCTCGCCGGCGACATGTCGGCGCACGGCAGCGTGCGCACCGAGGTCCGGGCCGACCGCCTGGTCATCGATCCCGACAAGCTCGCGCCGCTGGCCCTCTTCGCCGTTGAGGCGGTCACCAACGCGCAGAAGCACGCGCTGACCCAATCCGGCGGCAAGCTGACCGTCGAGTTCACCGTTCGCGGGCCCGAAGCCGAGCTGATCATCACCGACGACGGCGGCGGCCGTAACGCGCCGCCCGATCCCGAGGACATCAAGGGTGTGGGCCGCACGCTGATGAACGCCTTCGCCCGCCAGCTGCGCGGGCGCTGCACCCTGGAGCGCAACGACCAGGGCGGGCTTACGGCCCGATTGATGTTTCCGACGCCCGAAGCGACCCCGGCCGGAACCTGACCGCCGTCGGGGCGTTTTGGGCCTGTGAAACAAACGCCCGCAGGTCGGGCCGAGGAGATGCGCGATGCGTAAGCTTGTGATTCTGGCCCTTGCGGCCACCAGCCTTCTGGCCGCCGCCTGCAACACGATCGAAGGCGCCGGCAAGGACGTCGGTGCGGCCGGCGACGCCATCGAGGAAACCGCCAAGGACGCCAAGTAGGTCGTACCGGGTCGGCATGAAGGCCCCTCGCCAGCGATGGTGGGGGGCCTTTCTGCATGCGTGTCAGGCGAAGCTGTAGCGGATCGGCAGATGCTTGGGTCCGGAGACGAAGCTGCCGGCGCTCAGCCTGGGCTCGCCGGCGAATTCCAGCGACTTGAGGCGCGGCAACAGCTCCTCGAATAGGATCCGCATCTCCATCTTGGCCAGGTGCTGACCAAGGCACAGGTGGGCGCCGTAGCCGAAGGCCAGGTGCTTGTTGGGGCTGCGGTCGATCCGGAAGGCGTCCGGATCCTCGAACACGGCCTCGTCGCGGTTGCCCGACGGATAGGCCAGCCACAGCCACTCGCCCTTCTCGATCCGGTGGCCGCCGACCTCGGCGTCGGCCGTCGCCGAGCGCATGAAGTGCTTCACCGGCGTCATCCAGCGGATCGACTCGTCCACCAGCCCGCTGATCAGCGAGGGGTCGGCCTTGACCTTGGCGAACTCGCCGGGGCTTTCGCAAAGGCCCCAGATCGCCCCGGCTGTCGAGGACGAGGTCGTGTCGTGTCCGGCGGTGGCGACGATCACGTAGTAGCTCATCGCCTCGAAGTCGTTGATCGGTTCGCCGTCCAGCTTGCCGTTGGCGATCACGCTGGCCAGATCCTCGCGCGGACTCGCCTTGCGGTCGTCTGTGATCGCCTTGAAATACATGAAGAAGTCGGCGATCACGCCCTGAAGCGCGGCCATGGCCTCCGGTCCCTGAAGGTTCTCCTTGCCGCCGGTCCGGCTCAGCTCGGGATCCTGGGCGCCGAAAAGTTCCTGGGTCAGCTTCAGCATGCGCGGCTCGTCCTGCGGCGGCACGCCGAGGATCTCCATGATCACGCGCAGCGGATAGTAGAGGGCGATCTCGTTGACGAAGTCGCATTCGCCGCCCAGCGCCGCCATGCGGTCGACGTGCTCGCGGGCGATCTGGCGGATGCGGTCCTCCAGCTTGCGGATGTTCTGCGGCAGGAACCACGACTGGGTCATGATCCGGTACTTGGGGTGGTCCGGCGCGTCCATCTGCACCAGGGTCCGCACCAGGTGCGGGCTGCCGCCGGTCATCTGGCGCACCAGCCGGTCGCCTTCGAGCGTGGTGAAGGTCGAGGCCAGGTCGCCGGAGTGGAACAGGTCGTTCTGCCGGCTGATCTCGAGGATGTCGGCGTGCCGGGTCACGATCCGGAACGGGGCGACCCCTTCCAGTTCGGCCCGCCCCATCGGGTTGTTGGCGCGCAGCCAGCGGAAGGCGTCATGGACGCTGTTGTCCGCGTAGGCCTGGGGGTTGATCGCCTGGAATGCGATTTCGTCGGGAATGCGATCTGCGCCGCTCATCGGGTGTCTCCTGCCTGCCCGCAGGATGCCGTCGTGACGCCACGGAAGCAAAGGCCGGGCGTTCCGGACCGGGCGCGGCGGGGGACGCCGGGCATCTGCCGGGCTCTAGGCGGCAACCCGGAACGAGGGGTTGCGGGCGAACAGGCCCATGCGGCCGCTGACCGGCCGGAAGGCGTCGGTCAGGTCCTGCGGCGACACCTCGGCGTCGAGCATCAGAAAGCCGTCGGCGGGCAGGGCGGCGGCGAGGCTTTCGAGGATCCGGCGGCGGATGCCGTCGTCCAGCGCGGTCAGCACATGCCGGCACAGGATGACGTCGAAGCGGCCGACCGCCGACAGGTCGGCGGCCAGGTTGATCCGCCGCCAGCGCACCCGCTGGCGGATGCGGGGCGACAGCTGCCAGTTGTCCTCGATCTTGTCGAAGTGCCGCACCAGCTGCCGGATCGGCAGGCCGCGCTGGACCTCGAACTGGGTGTAGAGGCCGCTCTGGGCCTTCTCCAGACAGCGCTCGGCGATGTCGGAGCCGTAGATGTCGATGCGGGCGCCGGGCTCC
>JBIKTU010000035.1:0-9587 GCA_044347965.1 Caulobacter sp. | reverse complement strand
GGACTCGCCCAGCGACGGGCCGAGGAACTGGTGTCTCGCCGCCATCGGTCAGCCGGCGGTCTCGCGCACCGCCATCTTGTGGGCCCGGCCCAGGCCGCCGAACAGGGAGAGGATCGCCCTGGTCTGCCGAAGCCGGGTCGCGACTTCGACCTGGGCGTCGGAAACCAGGTGGGCCAGGATCCTGCCCTCGTCGGTCGGCCAGTCGGTCAGACGCCCTGACGCGGCCAGTCGCTCGATGGCCCCCGGATCGCCGTCGGCGCCGAACTGGGTGATCTCCTCAGCCGCGGTCTGCTCGATGAGACGCCGGTGCTCCGGCCGCAGGTCGTCGAGCCGAACGCGCCGCCTTGGCGCGCCTGGCGTGGGGCCTTCCATGTTCTGTCCTTCCCTTGCTGACGGCCACCGTAGCGGCTGGCGAAAAGAGAACAAGGAGGGAACATTCCGCTCGCGCGACCGTGACCAAACCTCGCCGAGAGCCCGGCGAGGGGCTCTGCCTCTGTTTGGGAAAAGCCTCGTAAATCATTGATTTTGCTGGAGCCCGAAACCGCTCATTTGGGCGCTGACCTGCTGACATCACACACATAATGTCAGCTTCCCAAGCTGAATGTCGGGGGTTCGATTCCCCCGGCCGCTCCATGATTTCAGTTCGTTGCGTGATTTGAGCACGCCTCGGCAGCGCCGGTTCTTCAGCCCGTTTCACCCCAACGGCTGTCACAAAGAACGGAGGGCTGCCAGGGGCCGGTCACGGCTAGTCGCCTCTGAGAACGAGCCAGGGCACGAACAGGACCGACCCTGCGCCACCTCCGGACCGTCGCTAACCGGACGTGGGCGGCTGCAACGACCGCGTTGCCTGATCAACGCGCGGGTAGGGGCCCTTGTGACCGAGGTGGATAAAGCTGACACGACCAATTCCGCGCCGGGTCGATTTCCAGCTATAGGCAGCTTCAGGACAGGTGAGGGCATGAGATGTTCGACCAGCACGTCGCGCGGCTGAAGACCGACGGCTACACCATCGTCGAGGACGCCATCGCCCCGGACCTGGTGGCGGACCTCCTCGAATCCGTCGAGCGCCTCGAACGCGACCTCGGCGCAAAGCCGGCGATGAACCCGTTCGAGGGCGACAACACCGTCCGCATCTACAATCTTCTGGCCCTGGGCGAGGTGTTCGCCAAGGTGCCGGTCCATCCCGCCGTCCTGCCGCTGATCGACGCTGTGCTAGGCCCCGAATGCCTGATCTCCTCCCTGGCCTCGATCGCCATCGATCCTGGCCAGATCGCCCAGCCGATCCACGCCGACGACCAGATCATCCCCATTCCAAAACCGCACCCGGCCGTGGTCTGCAATTCGATGTGGGCCCTGACTGACTTCACCGACGAGAACGGCGCCACCCGCCTGGTCCCCGGCAGCCACCTGGGGCCAAACCCCGAGTACGGCGGCGACTACAAGACTATCCCCGCGGTGATGAAGGCCGGCTCGGTGCTGATCTGGGACGGCGCGCTGTGGCACGGCGGCGGCGCCAACCGTAGTCAGGGCCGGCGTACCGGCATCGCCATGAACTACTGCGCCGGCTACATCCGCCAGCAGGAGAACCAGCAGCTTGGCCTGCCCGTCGAGCTGGTGAAGACTTTCGAGCCGCGCCTGCAGGAACTTGTCGGTTACGGCGTCTATCGCGGCCTGATCGGTCAGATCGAAAAGCAGAGCCCCGCCCAGCGGCTGCTGGACGGAGCCCCTTACAAGGTGATGTGGGACCGCGAGGCCGACGCGGCGGCCAGAAAAGCTCGACCGTAACCTGCAACCCCGGAAACAAGACCGGATCGGCCCCGCTCTGACCGCCCGGATCGAGGATGATCTGCGCGTCTGGCTGCAGGGTGATGCGGTCATTCAGACGGTCCGAGTAGGCGACCTCGAATCCAGTGTCGGCGGTGGAGGCGTTGATGCCGCCGCCAATCATGCTGGCGCGCATCTTCATCGGCGAGGCGGTCGAGGCGCTGCGGGGCGCAACGCCTTGATCTTCGAAGCGTTCGAACCAGGTCGCGCCGCGGGCCGCTGATTTTCTCGGGGCAGGATGGACGACATGAAACCGCTGGTGACCGCTATCGCCCTGACCCTTCTGACCGGACTGTTCTCGGGCGCAACCGCCCGCGAGCGCGTGGAGGAGCCGCCGTTTGCTATGCTGGAGTCACCGGCGGGGCTTGAAATCCGCCAGTACGGGCCGCGCATCGCCGCAGAGACGACGGTCACGGGCCAGGACGAGAGAGCCAGGAGCGCCGGCTTCCGCCGTCTCGCCGGCTACATCTTCGGCGGCAACTCGACCCGCACCTCGATCGCCATGACCGCGCCCGTCGCCCAGGCGTCTGAGAAAATCGCCATGACCGCGCCGGTCGGCCAGATCTCGGACAGCGCAGGCGCGTCGCGAATTCAATTCATCATGCCTGGCCAGTACAGTCTGGAATCGCTGCCGACGCCGAAGGACCCGTCTGTCCGACTGGTGGCGCTCGAGCCGGAGACCTTCGCCGTGCTGCGCTTTTCGGGCAGCACGCGCGACGAGGCGGTGGGCGCACGCAAGGCCGAACTTTTGCAGAGACTGGCCGGGAGCGGGTGGCGCGCTGAAGGCTCGCCCGTGGCCTGGTTCTACGATCCGCCGTGGCGGCTGCCGTCCCAGCGGCGCAATGAGGTCGCCGTTCAGGTGGTCCGGAACCCGTAGGGTGACGTCGCGCGGGGCCGCCCTGACAGTTTTTCGGGGCTTGGCTTCCGGCGGGGGAGCCAACTAGGAGTCCGGAAACCCGGTCGCTGACGTAGCAGCCGCCTTCTCTCATCCGGACGACCTGACATGCAGACCAAACGCCTCGGCCGCAGCGCCATCTATGTCTCCAAGATCTGCATGGGGACCATGACCTTCGGCGGCCAGGCCGACGAGAAGATGGCCCACAGGGTGCTCGACCAGTCGCTCGAGGCCGGGATCAATTTCTTCGACACCGCCGAGAACTATCCGGTGCCGCCGAAAGAGGAGTGGGCCGGCACCTGCGAGGAGATCGTCGGCCGCTGGATGAAGACCAAGCGCCGTGACGAGATCCTGATGGCGACCAAGGTCTGCGGCCCCAGCCACGGCTGGATCAAGGGCAGCCAGCGGGCCGGCATGACCGCGCTCGACCGGCACAACATCGTCCGCGCGGTCGAGGGCAGCCTCAAACGCCTGCAGACCGACTACATCGACCTCTACCAGACCCACTGGCCCGACCACGACGGACCCTATGAAGAGGTCATGCGTGCGCTCGACGACCTGGTGGAGTCGGGCAAGGTGCGGGTGCTGGGCTGCAGCAACGAGACGGCGTGGGGCCTGATGAAGAGCCTAGGCGTCTCCGCCCGCGAGGGCCTCGCCCGCTACGAGACGATCCAGAACAATTTCAGCATGAACAACCGCCGGTTCGAGGACGCTCTGGCGCAGGTCTGCCTGCAGGAGGGGATCAGCCTGATCCCCTATTCGCCGTTGGGTGGCGGGGTGCTGTCGGGCAAGTACCTGAATGACGCCCGGCCGGAGGGCGCGCGCTTCTCGGGCTACCTGAATCTCGGGGGCCGCCACACGGTGATGGCGCGCCGGTTCGTCAACGAGAAGACCCTCAGTTCGACCGAGCGGTTCATGGCCATCGCCGCCGAGGCCGGAATGGCGCCGGTGACCCTGGCCACGGCCTGGAGCAAGCAGCACGACTTCGTCGCCTCTACCATCGTCGGCGTGACCCACGAGGACCAGCTGCCCGACATCCTCGCCGCCGCCGACCTGACCCTCAGCGACGAGGTGATGAAGGCCGTCGACGCGGTGACGAAAGAGATCCTCTACCCTATGGGGTGATCCATGACCCATCACGCCCTGCTCGCCGGACCGACCTCGCACAGCTTCATGTCGCAGCGGCTGAAGCTGCACTATGCCGCCTGGGGTGATCCGGAGGCCCCGCCGCTGCTGCTGCTGCATGGCGGGCGGGACCATTGCCGCAGCTGGGACTGGGTGGCGCAGCGGCTGGCCGACCGCTACCGGATCATCTGCCCGGACCTGCGCGGGCACGGCGACAGCGCCTGGTCGCCCGACGGCGACTATTCGATGGCGTCATACCTCTACGACCTGGCGCAGCTGATCCACCAGCTGAAGCTGGCGCCGCTGACGCTGATCGCCCATTCGCTCGGCGGCAACATCGCCCTGCGCTACACCGGCCTCTATCCGGAGAACGTCAGCAAGCTCGTCGCCATCGAGGGCATGGGCCCATCTCCCCGCATGATCGCCGAGCGGGAGAAGACGCCCGTCGCCGACCGCCTGCGCGGCTGGATCGACGAGAAGCGCCAGGCGGCGGGCCGCCAGCCCAGGCGCTATCCGACGCTGGACGAAGCCTACGAGCGGATGAAGTCCGAGAACGCCTACCTCACCGACGACCAGGCCCGTCACCTGACCGCCCATGGCGTCAGCCAGAACGAGGACGGGACCTACAGCTGGAAGTTCGACAACTACCTGCGCGTCTGGTCGGCGCCGGACCTGACGCACCAGCAGATCGCCCAGCTGTGGGAGGCGATCAGCTGCCCGACCCTGCTCTGCTACGGCGAAAAGAGCTGGGCCTCGAACCCGGAACAGGACGGCCGGGCGAAACACTTCAGGGACGCCCGAACCGTGAGCTTCCCGGATGCGGGCCACTGGCTGCACCACGACCGGTTCGAGATGTTCATGGAGGAAGTGGAGGGGTTTCTGGGCGGCGCCTGAACGCGGCGCGGCAAGGATCCGGAGCAGGCGCCGGGAATCGAACCCGGGCGCTCGAACAGCAGATCCGTGACGTCGCGCAGCAATCGTGGGGCGTCTTCTGACGGGCTGTCGGGCCGCTCAGGTCACCTCTTCTGCAGCGTTGCGCTGCAGAACCATGTCCGGATCGAAGGGATAGAGCGGGCGGACGATGTTCTCGTATTTCAGCAGAGCGAGGTCCGAGGCGCAGCAGCCGTCGCCGTCGCACATGACGATATGTCGGGCGATGGGCTCGAAGCCGGCGCGGAAATGCTGGCGCGACTTGATGATCACATAGCGCCTGGCGCTGGGATCTATGCCGCAATGGGTGAAGACGCCGAGGTCGTAGGGCTCGCTTCGCCCTTCCGAGACCACGATCTGCATGGAGCCGGTGTCCAGCACGGCGGTGCGGCCCATGCGGACTATCGAGCCCGTCGCCATCGGTCCGGTCACCAGGAACTCGCCGTCGGTGATCGCCCGCACGCGGCCGGTGAGGTGCAGGGGCTCGCCCTTGAGGTCCAGGGCCGGCATGTCGATCCTGCCGCCCAGGTCCAGCGACACCTCGGCGCCGACGCCGGCCGCGATCATCTTCGCGACGGCCGGCGGATCGCAGATCGGGCCGGCGCAGACATCGGTCAGCCCCTGACGGATCGCCTCGGCGATGACGCTCATCACGTCCTGGGTGCCGCCCGAGGCGGTGTTGTCGCCATGATCAGCGAGGATGATCGGTCCGCCTGGCAGGGTCTTGGCCCGCGCCACCTGGTCGTGCAGGGGCTCGGGGTGGAAGAGGAAGCCCTCGCGTCGCTCCCAGGCGGTGTCGAGGATGCGGTTCAGCAGGATTTCGCCTTCGCTGGTCGAGCCGTCGCAGACCATCAACGCCGAGAGCCCCAGATGCGGGATATCGGCTTGCGGGAAGCCGCCGAAGACCGAGGCGTTCAGCACCAGGCCGGAATCCTCGGCCTCGTTGGCCATGCCCATCAGCGTCTTCATCGGCTCGCGGGCCGGCGTATGCACCAGGGTCGAGGACATGATCGGGACCTTGCCCCAGACCATCCTGGGACTGATCTCGCCGTCCAACGCGCGCAGCAGCGTGCGGCCGGCGCGCCTGGAGGTCTCGGCCATGTCGACATGAGGATAGGTGCGATAGCCGGTGATGACCGTGGCATTGTCCACCATCGCAGCGGTCAACTGGGTATGGAAATCGAGGCCAATGGCGATGGGGATACCCGGTGCGGCTGTGCGGATGCGGGAAAGAAGCTCGCCTTCGCCATCGTCATAGGTCTCGGTGACCATCGCGCCGTGCAGAGCCAGGAATACGCCATCGCAGCCCTTGACGACCTCGCCCACGATGGCGTCCGCCATCTGCTCGAAGGCGGCGTTGGTGACGAGGCCGGACGGATGGGCGCTGGCGGCCATCGGCACGCGGAACTCGGCCCCTGCCTCGCGGGCGAGGTCGATGAAGCCACCCAGCGGCGTGTTGGTGCCAGCCAGTTCGCGGATCACCGGATCGCCCGAGAAGGCGCTGGCTCTGCCGAACGAGCCGATGGGCGTTGCGAGCGGCGAGAACGTATTCGTCTCGTGCATCATCATCGCCAGGACGAGTCGACGGGCCATGCGCTTCCCCTTGGGCGCCGAAGGCCGGCGCAGGGACCCATTCACGCCCCCGGCGAGGGCCTTGGCAAGCCTCGGCGGCGGCGCGTAGCGGCCAGGCTGGCAGCGCCTTTTCCTCTGGAACGGCTCGTTGGTGACAAAGGTCCCAACCGAACTAGTTCTGAAGCATGGCTAACTTGATTGTCTGGTACGATGGCGACTGCCCGCTCTGCCGCCGAGAAATCGCTCTGATGCGCAAGCTGGACGTTCGCGGTCGAATTGACTGGCTGAACCTCGCCGCCGCTGCTCCCATCACCTGCCCGATCGACCGGGCAGACTTGCTGGCGCGTTTCCATGCCAGCGAAGAGGGTAAACTCTTGTCCGGTGCAGCGGCCTTTGCTGCGATGTGGCGCGCTATTCCGCTCCTTCGCCCCCTCGGCTTGGCAGCGCGATCGCCATTGGTGCTGGAGACGCTGGAGTTGCTCTACCGTGCCTTCCTGGTTTTTCGCCCCTCGATTCAGCGCTTCGCGAACCGTTTTCAGTGATGGTATCGGCCATGTTCCTAAGGGCCGGCGGCGCGGGCGATCCAGACGCTGCCCTGGCGGCCATGGCCCCGATCCAGTGGGTGGCTCGTCAAACGTCACAGAGCGAACGTCCCTGTGCTGCCCAGCTGACATCGTCGGCTACAGATCAAGTGAAGGGTTCTGGATCGAAGAGATCTGCCCTGCAGAAGTTCAGCTGAGAAGGTAGTGATGTTCAGACCGGAAGAGCGCCAGGCATTCGAGGCGCTGGCTTCAGCCCCACAGAACGCCGAAGCCATCAAGGCTGCTACTGGCTTGTTGAAGGCAAACCCCTTTGCGGAGACGCGGGAGCGGCTTGTCCTGCCGGCGGCCCTGGCCTGCGCGGCCTTTGCCGCCCCCGATGCTGTGACGATGGTCTATGATGCGGCGGCGGAAGCATGGCTGGGCCGGACCTTGACTGCGCCAGCGATCGCGCCGTTCGCAAAGGCGCCAGATCTCATCCCGGCACAGCTTTGGGCAGGCTTCTGGGCCCTAACCGATGACGCCCGAGAGGGCCGGGTTGCGGACGCCGGCGACATAACCGTTCGCACGGCCGCGCTGGGCGGCCACGCAGAGGCGGGCTTCCGCAGGCGGATCTCTGAAGCTGCTCGTCTTTGGCCAGGCGTGGCTGAAGCGGCCTTCAGACCCATTCCGGACCGAATTGATATTCAGGCGCTGGCGCGTTGTGAGCCGGGCTCTGTCGGCCATGCGCTCTATCGCCTGATCGTCGACAACAAGTTCGATCTGGAAGTCCTCGACCGGGAGGCCTTGGGCCTTCGCGACCTACCGGCGCCCTTGAACTATCTCAACGTCCGCATCCTGCAGACACATGATTTGTGGCACATCCTTGCTGGCTACGAGACAACGGCGCTGCATGAAATCGCCATCAGTGCATTCCAGATGGCGCAGTTTGGGCATTCATACTCGGCGACGTTTCTCAGTGTGGTGGCGGCGATTGGCCACCAGGGCGACCGCGGAGGTCTTCATGTGCTTTATGAGACGATCCTGCGAGCCTACGCTCACGGGCGTGAAACCCCGCCCCTGATGGATATTCCATGGGAAGAACACTGGCATACCCAGATCCCTGAGCTGCGCGCCGCTTATGGCGTGACGCCTTTCGCATCTCCCTATCCAGCCGATATCCTCGAGCAAATACGCAGCATTCGAACAGCCTAGACGGTTCTGTCAGGGTAACGGCAGAGGCCCGAGAAAACCCCGACCGCGATCCCGCTCCCTGTTCCCTCGATCTAGGTGAGCACCTGTCCTGAACCCCAAGTGGACCCCCAATGAACGAGGGGGCGGTGGTGAACGGGTCATGCAGTTTACCTCCAGGGTGCCGCCCAGGTGCAGATCGGCGGGAAGGCTGGGACGCTGGTCGCGGGCTGGGTCCAGGCTGGGTATGCCTTTCAGCAAGGAAGACCTCAGCGATGAGGGACGCTACCTCGGCAATCGTCTGAGGTCCGGTTTCCGACCGGATGCAAAAGACCGTTCTCGACCCGTTGCGGACGATCAGGATGTCACCGCCGAATGGCTGCTTCCATCACGATCTGACGTTTGCTCCCTCAATGCCACCCGTCCTCAGGGCGGCATGATGGACCCTCGGCCTCTAGCCTGGGATTGCAATGCGATACTGGACGAACCCGGATCGCGTGGCGACGTCATCATAGAGGCGCATGGCGCGCGCGTTCGTCTCATGCGTGAGCCAGTGGACGCAAGCCGCCCCATACTCGGCTGCGGCATCGACTACATGCGCGATCAGCGCGCGACCGGCGCCAGCGCCGCGACTACCCTCATCGACATACAGATCCTGAAGGTAGCAGCTGTCCGCTGTATTCCAGCAGGTCGCATGGCGAATATGGTGGACCAAACCGATGGCCACGCCGTCTTCATCGCGGGCGATTGCACCAAAGATAGGAACGGCGGGATCGAGCAGGCGCGACCATGTCGAGGTGTGGATCGCTTCTGTCAGCTCCACCGCATAGAAGCGTTGATACGCGCCCCAGAGTCGACGCCAATCTTGCTCATCCGCCTGGATCAGTGGGCTGATGTTTACAGAACAAGCATTTGTCATCGCGACGCATTCTCCCGCAATCAGCCGGCCATAGCGCCCGCCGCGAGCAGCAGCGCAAGCGCGACCTCGAAGCCGGCAAACATTGCTGGCAGCCGCCCGATGCGTCGGTCGAGCACTGCCGACACCAGTCGCCCCAGCGCCATGCCAAGCGATGCGACGGCCAGCGAAAGAAGGATGCCCGTGGCATGCGGCGCGCCGAACAGGCTACAGGCGACGAGGCCGGCCACGGCAAGCGGAAACCCGCCATAGACGGCACGCACCTCGTTGCGCGCGTCGACCCCCTCAGCAGCCAATCCGAAGCCGGCAAGCAGGGTCGCCGGTCGTGCAAGCGCCGCCAGACCAAGGGCCAGATAGAACAGCCCCGCCAGCGCCGGGGCCACGGTTGTGAGCCAAACTGACATCTAACCCTCCCGCGCCGGCGCAAATGCAAGCCAGGCCGCGATCGCCAGGAACGGCAGACCCGCAAGATCGGCAATGGCTATCTGACGCAGCGCCGATGGCTGCCCGGCGGCCACATAGAGCCACAGAAAGGAGATCATGCTGATCGCGACCACGACACTTGCCAATGGTCGCACCTCGGAACGCAGCGCCGCCCAGACGCAGACAAGCAGCA
>JBIKTU010000447.1:0-2647 GCA_044347965.1 Caulobacter sp. | reverse complement strand
CTTGCAGGCGATGTTCACGCACGAAGTCCGGGTCGAGCTGCGCGGTGACCGGGCCGACCGCGGCCTGCCGGCCATGGAGCCACGCGGTGCGCAGCGGCGGTCGTCGACGGTGATGCCGCCAGAAGGTCAGCGCCTCTCCGAACAGCCCGCCATAGGCATGTCGGCGAAGCAGTCCGGCCCAGTGATGGGGGCCGCCAGCGACGACCGAATCGCCGCCCATGCCCATCAGCAGCACCCGTGTTCCCGCGGCCGCCAGCCGGTCCCCCACCATGTGGAAGGCGGAGTACTTCAACTCCATGCGCGGCTCGGGCGGCAGGCGCCAGGGACCGCCCGGAGGATCGAGATAGCCGCCCTCGATCGAGATGGAATGGAACGGCAGGCCCAGATGGTGAGCGCAGCGCCAGGCCCAGTGCCGCTCGGTGTCCGGCGTCAACCAGTCGCTGCCGAACGAGTAGGCTTCGATCCGGGTCGCCGGTTCGCGCATCGCCATGGCGGTGATCAGCGTGGAGTCCATGCCGCCGCTCAGCGTGGTGGCCACCCGGGCCGAGCGGGTCCGGTCGCGCACCGCCTCCTCGACCAGCGCGCCGAAGCCTTCGACGATTTCGCCCGCGGACCGGGCGGTAGCTTCCCGATCGCCGGCCTCGGGAAGGGTCCAGTACCGACGCGTGCGGAGCACGTCGCCCTGGAAGATCAGGCAGTGGGCGGGCGGCAGGCGATCGATGTCGCGGTGGAAACCCTTCGTCGGATCGAGGCTGTATCCGAACATCAGATAGTCGGCGACGGCGAGCGGGTTGATCGACCGGTCAAGGCCTGGGTGCGCCAGCAGCGCCGGCACGGCGTTTCCGAACACCAGGCCGTCAGCGGTCCGGGCGAAGTAGAAGGGGACAGCGCCGAACTGATCGCGCGCCGCGAACAGCCGCTCGGTTCGGCTGTCCCAGATCGCAAAGGCGAAGTCGCCGATGAGATGCTCCGGCGCGGCCTCCCCCCAGGCATGCCAGGCATGGAGGATCAGGGCGCTGTCCGGAGCGTCGGCGGCGACTGGCCGACCGGCCGCGCGCAGGTCGTCGACCAGCGCGACGCGTCCGTCGATCCGGGCGTCCGCGACGAGGAAGGTCTCGCCGTCGAACGTCAGCGGCTGCCTGTCACGCTGCTCCTCGACGGTGGTCGCCAGCAGGGCGTGGGCGAGAAAGGCGCGGCCGGAGCGCCATTGATCCTGTCGATCCGGTCCCAGCCGCGCCAGCGGCGCGGCCATCGCCGCGGCTATGGCGGGATCGACCCGGGCGCCGCTAGGGCAGATGAGGCCGGCCATACCCGTCACGGTCGGGACAGGGCTGGAGAGGTGGTCTGGGTATTGGGCATCGACCCTCCGCGATCAGACCCTAGGCGAGGGTCGGGACAGAGGCCCGGCTTCGGGGCGCCTGGTCCGCCGTATCCGACGCCGGGCGCGGCCGCGTCACGACGCTGAGCAGGAACCCCTCGTGCTCGATGACGAACCTGTGCGCGAGCAGCATGGGCAGAACCTCGGCGACCTGGGGATCCAGGCTGTCGAAGCGGCGCGGCTTTTCCAGATGGCGCAGGGCGTCATCGCAGGCGCGGGAGATGCTGGTCATCCGGGCGGTGGCGATCCGGCGGGTGTCGGCGATCACCACAGGGGCCGCCGGACCGATATCCAGCGCCGTCAGGATCGGGGCTCGCGACCGGCCCTGCCACTGGGCGTGCCAGAGGTCATAGGCGTCATGGACGCGGCCAAGCAGGTCGCCGTCGGACATGAACGCCGTCGAGTGCTGGCCGATGAAATGGTAGGCCAGATCCATGATCGGCGCGCCGGGCGGGAACAGCGCGGCGAACCCCGGATAGGGGATGTAGGAGTCGATGCCGAAGGCCCGCGGATCGCGATGGTGCGGACTGAAGCGGTCGATGACGATCGGAACGCAGTACTGCGGCGGTCGAAGGTGCTCGATCGAGGCGAACAGGTCCGGCAGCGGCGCATAGTCCTCGACCGTCTCGCCGGGAAAGCCGTAGAGAATGTTCCACAGGACGTAGATGCCGAGCGAGCCGCAGTCCCGCAGCAGGGCCAGGTTCTGCATGGCCGACACCCCCTTGCGCATCAGCGTCAGGACGTTGGTCGACAAGGATTCAATGCCGGGCTGGATCTGGATCATCCCGGCGCGGCGCATCAGGTCCAGATGTTCGAACTTCAGGTTGGCCTTCACTTCGTAGAACAACCCGGGCCGCCGCTCCCAGGTCGCCAGCTCCGGCAGTACGGTCTGCAGGTATCCAAGCGGCATGATGTTGTCGGTGAACGAGATGCGCTCGGGATCCCAGCGATCCATGACCTCCCGGATCTCCGCGATCATCCGCTCAGGCGGCTTGATCCGGAAGTCCATGGTGTCGCCGTTCAGGCCGCAGAACACGCAGTGGTGCTTCATCCCCCACCAGCAGCCGCGCGAACTTTCGAGCGGCAGGCCTTCGGGCAGGTCGGCCGGCAGGGCGCCCCGGGCCTGCTCGGCGCTGAGGGCGTCCATGAAGTCCGTGAAATCGGGAGCGGGAGCATCGCTTATGGTCGCCAGCGGCTTACAGTCGATGACCCGCTCGTCCGGCCGAATGCCCTCGCGCGCCAGCCGTTCGCAGAAGGCGGGGAAGGCGA
>JBIKTU010000446.1:0-2648 GCA_044347965.1 Caulobacter sp. | reverse complement strand
CCACAGGTCGTAGTCCGGGTACAGCGCCCGGATCGCCTTGAAGCCCAGGGCCTGCACCCGCCACGGCCTGAACGCCGCGTGGTCGTAAGCCGGGTCCTCCACATGGATCTGCACGCCGTTGTTCAGCACCCCGACATGCTTGTGGAAGGTCGGCTGGAACCAGATGTCCCGGAGGCGACAGCCGTCCAGCCACTGCGGAGCGAGCGACCTCATGGTGTCGATCACCTTGCGGGCGTCGATGTCCGGCGCGCCGAACAGCTCCAGCGGCCGGGTGGTGCCGCGGCCTTCGCTCAGGGTCGTGCCCTCCAGCATCACCGTGCCGGCGTAGGCGCGGGCCATCGACAGGTTGGGGGCGTTGGGGCTGGGGTTGATCCAGGCCCGCTCGCCCAGCGGCCAGCCGAAGCCCGGCCCGGCGGCGGGGTCATAGCCCTCCATCGCGATGACCCGGTAGTCGACGTCGAGTTTGTAGTGGTCGATGAACCAGCGGCCGAGCTCGCCCAGGGTCAGGCCATGGCGCATCGGCATCGGCCCGGCGCCGACGAAGCTCTCCCAGCCGGGCAGCAGGGTCAGGCCCTCGACCGGCCGGCCGGCAGGGTTTGGCCGGTCCAGCACCCAGACTGCCTTGCCGTGCTCGGCGGCGGCTTCCAGCACGTAGAGCAGCGTGGTGATGAAGGTGTAGATGCGGCAACCCAGGTCCTGCATGTCGACCAGGAGCACATCGAAGGTGCCCATCGCCTGGCCGGTCGGCCGCCGGGTCTCGCCGTAGAGGCTGAAGACCGGGAAGCCGTGGACCGGGTCGGTGAAGTCCGGCGACTCCATCATGTTGTCCTGCAGGTCGCCGCGCATGCCGTGCTGCGGCCCGAAGGCGGCGCTGATCTCGATTCCCGGGCAGGCGATCAGCGCGTCTATGGAGTGGGTCAGGTCGGCCGTCACCGAGGCCGGATGGGCGAGCAGCGCCACACGCTTGCCGGCCAGCGCCCTACGCAGGTCGGGCTCGGAGATCAGGCGGTCGATGCCGAACTTCATGCGGGCAGATCCAGTGCGAAGGCGTCGGGGTGGTGGAAGTCCGGCTTACCCGGCGCATGGGCCAGCGCCCAGTAGGACTTGGCGCCGGACGTCTCCTCGATGACGGCGGAGAGGCCGAGGCGCCACGGCTGATCGAGCGTAGGTCCGCCGGACAGGTCGAGCGTGGCCACAAGCTCGTAGAGGCTTTCCGAGGCGCGCTGGGTCAGATGGGTCAGCGCCAGGCCCGGCGGCGAGGTCATGCCGTCGCGGTAGCCGTCGAAGCGATAGCCGGCCCAGCGGTTCGAGGGCGACAGGTTGAACTCCCAGTAGGTCTCGCCGCCGCCCGCTTTCACGAAGGCCTCGAAACAGGCCTGCTTCCAGAGGTCGTCGGCCCTGGCCCGCGCCACCGGCGGCGGCATCACCAGCCGGCTGATGTCGCCCGTGGCGACGAAGCGCAGCGCCAGGCCGCCCGACCCGTCGCGGGCGACGTTGACCTCGATCCGGTCGAGCGCCTCGCACGGCGTGTCGGGGTGTGGCGTCAGGCGCACGGTCATAACCCCTTCGATAGCGGCCGGTTGACGCCGGTCAACAGCGCAGGCATCTGACCGCCCATGATCGCCAAGGCCGCCCTCGCCGCCCTCTATTACGCCCGCTCGTTCTGACGAGCGGCGTTGCGATCGCATGCCGCCCCCCTTCCGGCGGCATGTGACTTCCCAAGACCCAGCACACAGCCGCCGGTCCCCCCTTCAGGAGACCCGACGATGCTCATGACCTTGAACCCCTCCCCGTCCGTGGTAGAGCCCACGGCGCAAGGAGCTTCCCCGCAGATGACCGCCGAACCCCAGTTCAAGTCGACCTTCCTGCAGCTGATGCAGGAGCGCGGCTACATCCACCAGATCACCCATCCGGAGGAACTGGACGAGGCGGCGAGCAACGGGGTCATCACCGGCTACATCGGCTACGACGCCACCGCGCCCAGCCTGCATGTCGGCAACCTGATCACCATCATGATGCTGCGCCGGCTGCAGCAGGCCGGCCACAAGCCGATCGTTATCGTCGGCGGCGGCACGACCAAGGTCGGCGACCCGTCCGGCAAGGACGAGACGCGCCAGCTGCGCACCCATGACGAGATCCAGGCCAATATCGCCAGCCAGAAGCAGGCCTTCGCGAAGTTCCTGACCTTCGGCGACGGGCCGACCGACGCCATGCTGGTCGACAACGACGAGTGGCTGAGCAAGCTGGGCTACATCGACTTCCTGCGCGAGTACGGCGTCCACTTCACGATCAACCGCATGCTGGCCTTCGACTCGGTCAAGCTGCGCCTCGACCGCGAACAGCCACTGACCTTCATCGAATTCAACTACATGCTGATGCAGGCCACCGACTTCCTCGAGCTGAACCGCCGCTACGGCTGCGTGCTGCAGATGGGCGGGTCGGACCAGTGGGGCAACATCCTCAACGGGGTGGAGCTGATCCGCCGCGTCGACCACAAGCCGGCCTTCGGCCTGACCACGCCGCTGCTGTCCACCGCCTCGGGCGCCAAGATGGGCAAGACGGCCCAGGGCGCGGTGTGGCTGAACGCCGACATGCGGTCGCCGTACGACTACTGGCAGTTCTGGCGCAACGCCGAGGACGCAGACGTC
>JBIKTU010000034.1:0-9620 GCA_044347965.1 Caulobacter sp. | reverse complement strand
GCCAGTCCACCGGTTACCGGCGTTGGCGCCGCATGGTCCTTTCGGCCGCCCGGATGGTCGAGCAGGCCGATCCGCCGCGCGAGCGGGTCCAGGAGATAGATCAGGGCGATCACGCCGCTGAAACTCCCCAGCAGCTCAAGCGCCGTTCTTACCAGCAAGACAAGTCTCCCCATGCCCGTCGTGAGCTGACGACGGAATATCGGCTACTCCGGGCACGACATAACGCCCCGCCGACGGGCTGGCAACTGGTCCTGTCGCCTGTAGCGCCGCAGTATAGTTCGGTCCGCCTCAATCGAATTCGTGTTCTCCAAACGCGAATTCGTCAAGCGTCCGGCTAGTGACCTAAGCCGTTCTTTGTGACCGTTATGTATCGAGTCGGACAATAAAGTCTTCGGCCCGGGGGTTCTGCCTTGACGCCCGCCTGCGCAATCCCGGATAACGCAGCGTCGAGGTGGGCGGGCGCTGCGGAGCGGCTTTGCACGCTCTCTTCGCTTGTCCGGATGGCGCCCTTCCAACAGCCCAAGGCCATGAATTGTCTTGATTGATCTGCACTGTCACCTTCTGCCGGGCATCGACGATGGCGCACCGGATATCGAGACGTCGCTGGAGATGGCGCGGATCGCCGTGGCTGACGGCATCCGGACGATCGCCTGCACACCGCACATCTATCCGGGCCTCTACGACAACAACGGTCCGGACATCATTCGTCGGGTGGCCGAGCTGCAGGCCACCCTTGATGAGGCCGGAATCGCCCTGACCCTCGTAGCCGGCTGTGACGCGCATCTGACGCCGACCATGGTGGCCGAGTTGCGAAACGGGCATATCCCCACCCTGGCGGGTTCGCGATATTTCCTGTTCGAGCCGCCACATCATGTCGCCCCGCCGCGGCTGGAACAATCGGTTCTCGCGACCCTCCAGGCCGGCTACATGCCGATCATCACCCATCCCGAACGCCTGTCCTGGATTGACAGCCACTATGACACGATGAAGGCGCTCGCCCGGGCCGGCGCCTGGATGCAGCTTACCGCAGGGTCGATCACCGGCCGCTTCGGCAAGCGTCCCCAGTACTGGTCCGAGCGGATGCTGGACGAGGGTCTGGTCCATCTGGTGGCCACCGACGCCCATAATCTGCGGAATCGCAAACCGTTGCTGGCCGACGCCGTGGCGCTGGTGGCCCTTCGCCTGGGCGCTGACGCCGCGCGCGACATGGTGGAGACCCGACCGGCGATGGTGCTGGCCAATGCCGATCCCGCGACCGGCCCCCGGACGGTGGCCGCGGCCACCAAGACCCCCACCGGCATCGGGGCCTTGCGTCGTTTGTTCAGGGCCGCTTGAATCGTGCCGTGCAGGCTTTGGAGAAGTTAATGCTCAGGAAGTTCGCAGTCGTCGCCCTGCTCGGCGCCACCACCCTGCTCGCGGCCGCCTGCGCCCCGACGCGGATGGCCGGGATCCAGACCGGCGGCCAGATGGCGGCGCCTGACCCCGTCCGGATGGACCCGGTTACGGCCGCGACTGGCTATTTGATCGGCCCGATGGATCAGTTGGACATCAACGTCTTTCAGGTGCCAGACCTGACCCGCACAGTTCAGGTCGACGCCGCCGGCCAGATCATCCTTCCCCTCGTCGGCCCCATAAACGCCGCGGGCAAGACTGTGCCCCAGCTTCAGGAAGACGTGTCCACCTTGCTTCGGGCGAAGTATCTGCAGTCCCCTGAAGTGACGATCTACATCAGCCAGTACGCCAGCCAGAGGGTCACCGTCGACGGTTCGGTTATGGCGCCGGGCGTC
The DNA here is from genome assembly GCA_044347965.1 of Caulobacter sp. GTDB lineage: Bacteria > Pseudomonadota > Alphaproteobacteria > Caulobacterales > Caulobacteraceae > Caulobacter. The sequence continues at coordinate 7,833 of JBIKTU010000034.1, read as the reverse complement.
TATGCGCTGCAGGGCCGCACCACGCTTCTCCAGGTCATCGCCATGGCCAAGGGCACCAGCAACGTCGCCAACGACCGGCGGATCATCATCTATCGTACGGTCAACAACCAGAAGATGGGCGCGCTCTACGACCTTTCGGCGATCCGGGCGGGCACGCTCGAAGATCCGGAGATCTACGCGCGCGATGTCATCGTGGTCGAGCGCTCGGGCGTGAAGAGCGCCTTCGACGGATTCCGGAACGCCATACCGGTGTTTGGTCTGTTCGCGCCTCTGCTGTAAGTGTCTGCGCGGGCGACTTTCTGAACTAACTTCTGGCTCGGCGCCGTTCGGGCCCTGTGCGAGACAACTGTGTGAGGACGTATGAGCGGCGTTGACGACGATAGGGAATGGGGCGAGACCCCCGGCGGGCGGAGCTACCTGACGACCGCCTCCCCGCAACCGCTCGTCGTGCGCGGCGGTCGGCAGCTGGCGACCTCGAACGCAGCTGCTTTCGCCTCTGATGATGACGAGGGGGGCGGGCTGAACCTCGCCATCTACTGGCACATCATCGTCAAGCACAGGCTCGTGATCGCCGGCGCCGTGATGGGCGCGCTCATCATCGGCGTTATTCTGACCTTGATGACCACGCCGATCTATCGGGCGACCGCGACGATCCAGATCGACCGTGAAGTCGCTCGTGTTGTGGACATCCAGGGCACCGAGCCTCCCAGCGGCCGCGATGTGGACTTTTACCAGACCCAGATCGCCCTTCTGCAGAGCCGATCGCTCGCCGAGCGGGTGGTCCAGCGGGAGAACCTCGCTTCGGACCCCGCCTTCATGGCTCAGACATCCGGCTCGTCGTTTGCGGCGCTCGGGCGCTTGCTGGGCAACCAGCGGGCGGCTCCGACCATGGTCGGTACGCCCGAGGCGCGCGCTCGTGTCGCGACCGGCAAGCTCGTGAACGGGATCTCCGTCGCTCCGGTAAACCGGTCAAGTATTGTAGACATAAGCTACGAAAGTTCTGACCCTGAAGTCGCCCAGCGCGTGGTCAACGCGATCGCCGAGAACTTCATCGGCGCCAACCTTGACCGACGCTTCGAGGGCGCCGGCTATGCTCGCAATTTCCTTGAGGAAAAGCTGGCATCCGTAAAGGCTCAGCTTGAGAAGTCCGAGCGTGAACTGGTCGCCTACGCGCAAAGCGAAGGCATCGTCAATGTCACGACCACTACCACGCCGTTGGGTGGCTCCGCCGAGACGGCAGGCAACTCCCTGGTCGCGTCGGACCTGGTCGCCATGAATTCGGCCCTGACCGCCGCCAAGGGAAACCGGATCGCCGCCGAACAACGCTGGAACCAGGCCCGGACCTCGGGAATGTCCCTGCCGCAAATCATGTCCAACGAGACGGTCCAGGGCCTGCGCAGCCAGCAGGCGGGCCTGAAGGCGCAGTATCAGGAGAAGTTGCAGACCTTCAAACCCGACTTCCCGGCCATGATCGCGCTCAAGGCCCAGATCGACACCATCGAAGGCCAGATCGCGGCGGAAGCGGCTTCGGTCCGCCAGTCCGTACAGGCCGAGTACCAGCTGGCCTTGCGCCAGGAGCAGGAACTGGCCGGACAGGTCGCCTCCCTGAAGGGCGGGGTCATGGATCTGCGCGGCAGGTCCATCCAGTACAACATCCTGCAACGCGAGGTGGACACCAACCGCAGCCTCTACGACGGCCTTCTGCAGCGCTACAAGGACATCGGCGTGGCCGGCGGCATCGGCGCCAACAACATCTCGATCGTCGACCGGGCGCAGATGCCGCGCGCACCCTACAAGCCCAACCTGATGAACAATCTGGCCGTTGCGCTCGGCCTCGGTCTGGTTTTCGGCATCGCCGTCGCCTTCGGTCTCGAAACCCTCGATGAGACCATCAAGTTGCCCGAAGACATCGAGGCCAAGCTCAACCTGCCGCTCATGGGCGCCATTCCCCTTCTGGAGAAGGGCGCGTCGGTCGAGGAGGCGATGGCGGATGCACGCAGCCCGCTGTCCGAGGCGTACTACTCTGTGCGCACAGCCCTGCAGTTCTCGACCAACGACGGCGTTCCGCGCAGCCTGCTGGTGACCAGCGCCAGGCCGTCAGAAGGCAAGTCCACCACAGCCACATCCCTGGCCCAGAACTTCGCAAAACTGGGCATGAAAGTCCTCCTGGTCGACGTCGACCTTCGAAATCCGTCGCTGCATAGAGTCCTTCGCGCGGATTCCAGCGCCGGTATCAGCAACTATCTCACAGGAGCCTCGACGATGGCGGAGCTGGTCCAGGCGACTGACCAACCCAACCTGTCGTTCATTCCCTGTGGTCCGCTGCCGCCCAACCCGGCCGAGCTCCTTGCTGGGGCCACGATCCGCGCCATGATCGCCGAGGCGGAGGCCAACTTCGACCTGCTGGTGATCGACGGGCCGCCGGTGATGGGGCTGGCCGATGCGCCGCTTCTGGCGAGCGCCGTAGCTGGCACCGTGCTGGTTATCGAGGCAGGTCAGACCCGTCGCGGGCTGGCAAAGGCGGCCATCCGCCGGCTGGCGCTCGGCAACGCCCGGATCCTGGGCGGCATCCTCAGCAAGTTCAACGTCCGCACCGCCGGCTATGGCTACGGCTATGGCTATGGCCATGACTACGCCTACTCCTACGACTACGGGCACAAGAGGATCCAGGGCGGGAACTAGCCAGTGCAAGGGTCGAGCTCGGTTGAGCGTCCGAAGGGTATGCCGACGGTTCGGTACATCCGTTGGGTGACGATCTCGGCGACCCTTCTCGCCGGAGCCCTGGTCGCCTATCTGATCGTTTCCGGCGCCCAGGCCCGCCGAAGCCTGAGCCAGGACCCCGAGGTCGCGCTGGCGTGGCGCTCGAACGACGGGCAGGCCCTGAGCGCCGTCGCCGAACGGCAGTTCCTGAACGCAAAGGCGGCAGGCCGGCCAGCCGTCGAAGCCGGGGCCCTGGCGCGTCGATCCCTGGAGGCCGGGCCGCTGGACGTCCGAGCCCTGCGCGTTCTGGGCTGGGTCGCCGAGGATTCCGGAGATTCCGATCGCGCGCTTCGCCTGCTTCAACTGGCCGCCGCCAGGAGCCAGCGCGACGTTTCAAGCCACCTCTGGATGTTCTACAACAGGGTGTCAGCGCGCGACTACGACGCCGCGTTCGGCCATGCGGACGCACTGATGCGGTACGGCGGTCTGCGACAGGACATCGCGACGCTTGCGGCTACACTCGCGGCCTCGGACTCTCGCGCCGCCGCCGCCCTCGCCAGGCGAATGGCCTACGGACCTGGCTGGCGTGAGGTGGTCCTGAGCGACCTGGCGTTGAATCGTGACCCGGCAAAGGCGCTGGCCGTGATGTTGGCCATCAAGGAGGCCGGGTCGGATATCACGCCAAAGGAATCGGCGACCCTCGCCAGCCGCCTTGTTCAGGAGAAGCGTGTCCAGGAAGCCTATCTGTCCTGGATCCTGCTCCAGCCCGCATCGAGCCTGAGTGCGGCGAGCAACGTATTCGATGGCGAGTTCGAGGGCCTTCCTGGCGCGGGACCGTTCGCCTGGACCTTCAGCGGCGCGCGCGATGGCGATGTGGTGGAGATTGCCTCCGGGCCGTCCGGCAGCGGCCAGGTGCTCAGCGCCCGTACTCGAGGTGGCGCCAGGTCCGTGCTGGCCGAACAGATGCTGCTGCTCGCACCCGGCGTCTATCGACTCGCAATGCGCAGCTACAACGATTCCGCGGCAGACGCCGGCATGCGATGGGTTGTGTCGTGCCAGGACAGCGCGGCAGAGCTGCTCTCACTGGCCCCCGGTCCCGGCGCCACCGCCGTCTGGATCGACAGCGCCGCGACGTTCGTCGTTTCGCAAGACTGTCCCACCCAGAAGCTTGTCCTGGAGTCCACCGGAGACTCGGACGGGCCTTCCTGGGTACGGTTCGAAAGCCTCCGCATTGATCGTACTGACGCGGCTGAAGGCTGAGCCATGCAGCACTATCATCTCAACGGAAACGATCTTGCCCGGCGTTCCCTGGGCTGGTTTTCGATGTTCGCCGTTGCAATCGCCCTTCTCTGCGGGGGCGCAACGCTCCCTGGCGAAGGCGAGTTCGCCAACGCGGTTGTGCGGCTGACAAGCCTTGTCCTTGCCTTGGTCGTCCTGCTTCGTCTTCTGAGCGGAAGCGAATTCAGACCGGAGTGGCGATGGCCGCTTGGGCTCCTGGCGGCAACAATGCTGCTCCCGCTAGCGCAGCTGATTCCGCTGCCGCCTGCGATCTGGCTTCACCTGCCGGGCCGTGGCGAGGTTGCCGTGCTGTTCGAGACGGCCGGCATGCCCGCGCCCTGGCATCCGCTCGGTCTGAATCCGGAGGGGAGCCTAAATGGCTTCCTCGCCCTGATCCCCGCAGCCGCCCTGTTTATCGCCGGTCTATTGCTGGACAGCCGCGCACGCTGGGGCGTCGTCCTGGTCGCCGTCGTCGTGGCGCTGGCGGGCACGGTGCTTGGCCTAGCCCAGGTCGCTGACGGCCCGGATTCAGAACTCCGCATCTACGCGACTACAAACGCCTCCGCAGCCGTCGGCTTCTTCTCAAACCGCAACCACCAAGCGTCCCTGCAACTCGCAGCGATGCCTTTGTGCGCCGTGGCGCTGCTGGCCTGGGGTCGATCAGGGCCTGGGCGGAGCATTCTGGCGCTTTGCCTGGGAGGAGCCCTGTTCGCGCTTCTGGCCGTTGCTACCGTACAGTCGGAATCGCGTGCCGGTGTGGTCCTTTTCCTGCCCGTCGTCGGGGCGTGCGCTCTGCTGCTTGTGCGGCGCCGGTTGCCGCGCTTGCGGCTCCGGGTGGTGCTCGGCGCTGTGGCGATTCTGGCCCTGTTTGTCGCCGTTGTCGGCGTGATTCTGTTGCGGACGAACCCGGACGTCATGGCGAGCCTCAGCGCGGACGCCCGCATACGGGCTCTGCCTGTCGTGGCGGCCGAAGCGTTTCGCCATCTCCCGTTTGGCTCTGGTCTGGGCACATTTGACGCCATCTACCGGACGCGCGAGGCCGTGGAGACGCTCAGCAACGCCTACCTCAACCATGCCCATAACGACTACATCGAGATCCTGCTGGAAACAGGGCTCGCTGGCGCGGTGTTGATCGGCCTGTTCCTCGCCTGGTTCGGCCGGCTCGCCGTTGAGGCGTGGCGCGGGACCGGTCCTGCTTCGGACCTCGCCTGCGCCGCGACGGTCGTTATCGCCACGCTGCTGCTCCATTCGCTGGTCGACTACCCGTTGCGGACCGGCGCGCTGTCCGGGCTCTTCGGCTTCGCCTGCGCATTGCTTCTATTCCGGCCGGATCAGGATCGAAGCCGTTCGCATGGTGATGCGCGCGTGCTGACGGGGGAGCGGCCCAGGGTGCGGTTGCCACGCGGCGTTCGCAGCCGTCTTTGGCTTGAGGGCGGGGCCGCGAAGTAGGCGCCCGGCCGCATGCGGCTGCAGACGGGATATGAGATCTCGAGAGGGCGCGCCGTTTGGCCGCCGATCATCGCTGCGCCTTCGGTTCAGTTTCGCGATCGGCACGCGGCGTGCAGTTACGAAGCGACGTTCAGCCGCCGCTCGGCCAGGTCGCCCATGCTGGCGCTGACCATGCCGTGTTCGCGCTTCAGCGTCTGGAAGTGCGCCAGAAGCCGGTCAAGCATCGCGAGGTTCTGCTCGGTGTCCCGCCCGAAGTTATGGGGGTGCCACCACAGGTGATACATCAGCCCCTTGCGGGCCGCGTCCGTCATTTCCGCCATGACCCGGCGCAGATGCAGGGCCGAGAAGGCCGGGGCCTTGCGCATGTACGGTCGCAGGAAGCGACTGGCTGGGATGTTGAACGGGCCTTCCGCCACCTCGCGCAGCTGATAGCCGTGGGCGCCGTCCAGAGGGACAATGGCGTCCAGCAGGCGCGTCGCCCGGACTACCGCGGAGTTCTCCGCCCCGCTCCGCGAGCGGTAGGCGAAGCTGCCCGGATTGCCGCGATAGCAGTCGATGCCCTGTCGGTGCGCCGCCGCGATGTGCTCGGGGGTCATCTGGTTGCGCGGAAAGACTATGCTTCGCAGCGAAAGACCCTCGCCCGAGGCGATGGTCCTGGCCGCTTCGAGATCGGCCTCGAAGGCCGCGATGGTCTGGCCGGGTTCCAGACAATAGAAGTGAGAGAAGGTGTGGGTCGCCACCTCCTGTCCCGGCGTGGCCGCCACCTGGGCGACCAGGTCGCGGCCATAATGCAGCGGATCGACTGTTTCGTCCGGCCCGATCCCGTCTTCCAGCGCGCCGTACGGCGACAGGTTGGCGTCGGTGTAGGCAGGCCGCAGCGCCGGAGCGTGGCTCAGCAGGTCCCGCCGGTCGCGGGCGAAGACCATGCCGACCGTGGCCCAGGTCGCGCGAATATCGTTGGCGGCGAAACGCTGGAGCATCCCCGGGATGGCCAGCCGTTCGCCCAGCACCGCGTCGCCGTAGCTCGCGACCGTGCGCTTGTCGCGCACGCCCCACATGAGTTCAAGATCCAGGGAAACGACAAAGGTGCCGGTCATGCGCTGGTTTTCGTCTTCAATCCAAGCCTGCGGAGGAACTTGACGCCGTAGTTTAGCACTTCGTCGAGCGTTGGTCGAAGGTCGGCGAAATCGAGAACCGGATAGACCCGCGCTGTTACAGCTCCGGCCGTGGTCAGATCCGGCGGCGGCAGGATGAAATCGCGGCGGCGCAGATAGAAGAATGCCGCATAGACGTCCTTGAAGATGTAGCGCCAGCGGACGCCATCGCGCTGCGGCGTCTCGGGCGGCGCCGTCTCGCCGGCCAGGTCACGATAGGCGGCGAGCGCCACGGTGCGTCCGGCGGCGGTGCTGGCCGCGAACCACAGCGACGGGCGGGCGTTGACCTCGATCGCCTTCAGCCGGCCATCGCGCGGGTCGCGCTTGAACTCGGCGGCGGCGATGCCGCGAAAGCCGATGCCGGTCAGCAGGCGCTCGCTGAGCTGGCGGGTCTCCTCGTCGCGCGCGCTGGCCACCAGCGAGGCTGAGCCGAAGCCCGGCGGGAACTGGCGCAGTTTCCTCGCGGTGAAGGCCTGGCGAGGCCGGCCCTCGCGGTCGAGGTAGGCGCACCACAGGGTGATGTTGGACTCCGGACCCGGCACGATCTCCTGAACCACCCAGATCATCGGCGTCCCGGGCAGGGCGGCGACGATGGCGTCGAACTGCTCCAGCGTCCGCGCGATCAACACCTTGCGGCCGGCCATGTAGTCCTTGACCGCGTGGATCTCGCTGGGCTTCACGAGGCAGGGAAAGACGATCCTGTCGCGCAGGCCCGAAAGCTCATCTACGGGCGCCTCCCAGTAGGCAGGGGCATCCAGACCAAACTCGCGACAGGCGGCGTAGAAGGGCGCCTTGCCGAAGACGCGGTCGCAGACGCCATCGCGGTAGCTTTCCTGGAACAGGAAACGATCACGCAGGGTCGCCGCGTGCCGGATCACGAAGTCGATGTCCTGATCGGAGGTCGGAATCAGCACCGGAGCCGGCTGGTCGGCCGGGAAGAGATCGAGCAGCCGCTGCAGCCGGCGCCCCTCGTCCGGCTCGATCAGGCGGCCAGGCCCATGGGTCAGGTATCGCGAGCGTGACGCCGTCTGCGCCTCGGCGGCTACGCCCAGCACCGGGACGCCGGCCCGGCCCAGCTCGCGGATCGCATAGAGGCCTGTGGGCGAGAGGCCCAGGACGACGGCCGGCCTCATGACGCCGCCACCTCGCGCAGGATGCGCGCCATCTCAGCCGCCTGGCCCTGGACCGGAAAACGCTTCATGACGTCCGCCCGGGCCGCCTCGCCGATACGCTGGCGCAGACTCGCGTTCTC
>JBIKTU010000445.1:0-2658 GCA_044347965.1 Caulobacter sp. | reverse complement strand
GGCTACCTGGAGGTGCTCGACCCCGGCGACACCTTCGTCTTCGCCGGCCAGGTCTGGCGGCTGGTGGGCGTGACCGGCGTCGATGTGCTGGTCAGCCCGGCCCCGGGCGCCAATCCCAAGATGCCCAGCTGGGGCGGCAGCAAGTTCGCCATCTCCACCTTCCTGGCCGCCAAGGTCCGGCGAATGATGTCCGACGAGAGCGCCTGGGCCGTGCTGCCTTCCGACGTCCGCGAATGGCTGGAGGCGCAGCGGGACCGCTCGGTCATCCCGGCCCCGGACGAGATGCTGCTGGAGACCTTCCCGCGCGGGAAGCGGCACTACATGGTGGTCTATCCGTTCGACGGCCGTCACGCCCATGCGACTCTCGCCATGCTGCTGACCCGGCGGCTCGACCGGCTGGGCATCGGGCCGCTCGGCTTTGTCTGCAACGACTATGCGATGGCCATCTGGGCGCTGAAGCCGATGGACGGGCTCAACCTCGCCGACCTGTTCGACGAGGACATGCTCGGCGATGACCTGGAAGCCTGGATGGACGAGAGCTTCATGATGAAGCGGTCCTTCAAGGCCTGCGCCCTGATCAGCGGCCTGATCGAGCGGCGGATGCCCGGGGCGGAGAAGTCGGGGCGGCAGGTGACCTTCTCCACCGACCTGATCTACGACGTGCTGCGCCGCCACCAGCCGGATCACCTGCTGCTGAAATGCGCGCGGGCCGACGCGGCGACCATGGTCATCGACGTGGCCCGGGTCGGACGCCTGCTGGCGCGGGTGAAGGGCAGGATCCGGCATTCAGCCCTGAACCATCTGTCGCCCTTCGCCGTACCGATGTTCATGGAGCTCGGCCGCGAGCGCGCGCCCGGCGGCGCGGCCGACATGATGCTGGCCGAGGCGACCGAGGATCTGATCGCGGAGGCGATGTCTTGAGGTGCGTTGAGGCTGTGCGTCCTTCGACACGCCTTGCTGCGCAAGGCTGCTCAGGATGACGTACTCAGTGAAGTCTTCTGATGTGGACGCGATGCAGCCGTCCCCCACACGTCATCCTGAGCAGGGCGCGCCAGCGCCCGTGTCGGAGCCTGCCCTCGGGCCGACCTCCGGTCGGTCCCGGGGGGACGCACAGCGGTACCGCTTCACCACCTCCCCCTGCGGCGGCGTAGCCATGGCCGTCAACGGCACGCAAGTTGTGCTCAAGGCCTCCGGCGCCTTGCACGTCCCGGCCCGTGACGCCCTGCTGGTCGCCGACCTGCATTTCGAGAAGGGCTCGGCCTACGCCACGCGCGGGCAGCTGCTGCCGCCCTACGACACGCGCGAGACCCTGACGCGGCTGGAGCGGGCGGTGGCCGCCTGCGCGCCGCGGCTGCTGGTCTTCCTGGGCGACAGCTTCCACGACGGCCGCGCCGAGGACCGCTTGGCGCCGGACGACGCGGCGCGGCTGGCGGCGCTGGCCACGGGGCGGACCCTGGTCTGGGTTGTCGGCAACCACGACGCCGACGGCCCCCGCGCCCTGCCCGGCGAAGTCATCGACGAGATGACGCTGGAGAGCCTGGTCCTGCGCCACGAACCGCTCCCGGGCGTCCAGCCGGGCGAGGTCGCCGGCCACCTGCACCCTGCGGCGCGGATCGCCGGACGCGGCGGGCGGGTGCGGCGGCGCTGCTTCGTCACCGACGGATCGCGGATCGTGGTCCCGGCCTTCGGCGCCTATGCCGGCGGCCTGAACGTCAAGGACGCCGCCTTCGCGCCGCTGTTCGCCAGCCGGCCGATGGCGGCGGCGCTGGGAACCGACCGGGTGCATGCGATCGGGTGGAAGTCGCTGGTGGGGGATTGAAGGTCCTGCGTGCTTCGACACGCGCTCTTCGAGCGCTGCTCAGCATGACGTGGATGTGCAGCCTTAAGGCGACGTCATCCTGAGCAGCCGCGAAGCGGCGTGTCGAAGGACGCAATGCGCCCGACAGGCTCATCGCCTGTTCCAGCGCGAAGGCCAGGGCGACGGCGGCGCCGGCGGTGATGAAGGTGCGGTAGCGGGGACGCCAGGCGGGACCATCGCCGGCCCGGCTGTCCCAGAGCCACATCAGCAAAAACGCGACCATGAAGCCGCTGATCTGCTGGACCGGGGACAACGTGCCGGTGATCGCCCCGAACAGCAGGCCCAGCGCGGCGACCGGTGAAGCCATCGACAGGGCCACACTCCACAGGCGCGGCTGGCTGTGGCTGTCGATCTCGAGGCCGGCGCGAACCCCGCCGAGGTAGCTGAGCATGGCGGTCGACCAGCCGAGCAGGCCCAGGAAGGCCTGGCCACGCAAGGGCTGCGGGCCGTAGCAATAGAGCCCGACAAACAGATAGAAGGGGATCAGGCTGATCAACCCCATCGTCCAGGCGGACGCCGGCGCTTGCGCGGTGGCCTGCCTCATGCCCGCTAGCTCCCTGGAAACGCCCTGCGGCCGCCGGTCCGCGGCCAGCGCGAACGAGCGACAACCATACAACCGGGTCCGCCGAAGGTCGAAGCGCAAATACGCCGCACCCGGTCGACTCCCGACGCTGGTCTAGCGACTGTAGACGGCCAGCCTGGCGACGGTTTCGGAGTCCAGGGCGCCGGTCGTCCGCAGGCCCTTGTCGCGCTGGAAGGCCTGAACGGCGCCCTTCAGGGCGGCGGACTGCGCCCCATCC
>JBIKTU010000033.1:0-9639 GCA_044347965.1 Caulobacter sp. | reverse complement strand
GGTGTAGCCGGCGCGGTGGGCCATATCGACGGCGTCCAGCGTCTCGCTGAGGGTGCCGATCTGGTTGACCTTGACCAGGATCGAGTTGGCCAGGCCCTGGTCGATGCCCATGGCGAGGCGCTCGGGATTGGTGACGAACAGGTCGTCGCCGACCAGCTGGATCTTCTTGCCGAGGGCGGCGGTGAGCAGGCCCCAGCCCTCGAAGTCGTCTTCCGAGCAGCCGTCCTCGATGGTGACAATCGGGAACTTGGAGACCAGACCCTCAAGGTAGGCGACCATACCGGCCGGATCGACGGTCTTGCCTTCGCCTTCAAGCACATACTTGCCGTTCTTGAAGAACTCCGTGGCCGCCACGTCCAGGCCCAGCACGAAGTCGTCGCCGGCGCGGTAGCCCGCCGCCTCGCCCGCCTTGACGATGAAGGCCAGGGCTTCTTCGGCCGAGCCGATGTTGGGGGCGAAGCCGCCCTCGTCGCCGACGTTGGTGTTGTGGCCGGCGTCCTTGAGCGCCTTCTTCAGGCCGTGGAAGATCTCCGCGCCCATGCGCAGGCCTTCGCGGAAGGTCGCGGCCCCGGTCGGCAGGATCATGAACTCCTGGATGTCGATCGGATTGTCGGCGTGGGCGCCGCCGTTGATGATGTTCATCATGGGCACCGGCAGCACGCGGGCCGAGACGCCGCCGACATACTTGTAGAGCGGCAGGTCGGCCGCCACGGCCGCGGCCTTGGCCGTCGCCAGCGACACGCCCAGGATGGCGTTGGCGCCCAGGCGCGCCTTGTTCTTCGTACCGTCCAGCTCGATCAGCAGGCTGTCGACCCGGCGCTGGTCCTCGGCGTCGACGCCGGCCAGGGCGTCGTAGATCTCGCCGTTGACGGACTCGACCGCCTGCTCGACGCCCTTGCCCAGGTAGCGGCCCTTGTCGCCGTCGCGCTTCTCGGACGCTTCATGGGCGCCGGTCGAGGCGCCTGACGGCACCGCCGCGCGGCCGAAGCTGCCGTCTTCCAGGATCACGTCGACTTCGACCGTCGGGTTGCCCCGGCTGTCGAGGATTTCGCGGGCGATGATGTCGACGATCTCGGTCATGGGGGCTCCGGCGTTCAAAAGGCGGGCCCCGATTAGCCCCCTGCCCCGGAAATCGCAACCGGAGGGGGCTGATTGTCGCCTCAGGTCCAGCCCGAATCCGTCATGGCCCGACTTGTTCGGGCCACCCATGAACACGGCGGTTGAAGAAAAGTCCGCAGCCGATCAGCCACGCTCTCCCAGCCGGCTCATCACGCATGGGTGGCCCGAACAAGTCGGGCCATGACGAGGGTGAAGGGAGCGCCACCGCTTGACTACCCCTACGGCCCTCCGCCAACCCTGCCGCCAAACAAGAGGAACCGCGCCATGCTGCTGGTCGAGAAGTCGGACGGGATCGCCGTCGTCACCCTGAACCGTCCCGAGGCGATGAACGCGCTCTCCAAGGCGCTGCGCAGCGAGCTCTACAAGGCCATGGTCGCGCTGGACGCCGATGACGAGGTCAGCGTGGTCATCCTGACGGGCGCCGGCACGCGGGCCTTCACGGCCGGGCTGGACCTCAAGGAACTGGGCAGCGAGCCCGGCGCCATGGGCGCGGCCAACGCGGAAGGGGCGGACGAGAACCCCGTCAAGGCCATCGAGCTCTGCCGCAAGCCTGTCATCGGCGCGATCAACGGCGTGGCCATCACCGGCGGCTTCGAGGTGGCTCTGGCCTGCGACGTGCTGATCGCGTCCGAGAACGCCCGCTTCGCCGACACCCACGCCCGGGTCGGCATCATGCCGGGCTGGGGCCTGTCGCAGAAGCTGTCGCGCCTGATCGGCCTCTACCGGGCCAAGGAGCTGTCGCTGACCGGGAACTTCCTGGACGCGAAGACTGCCTGCGACTGGGGCCTGGTCAACCGCGTCGTGCCGGCCGACGAGCTGCTCACCGTGGCGAAGGAACTGGCCGCCGATATGGCCACCATCCCGGTCGAGACCCTGAGCCTCTACAAGTCGATCATCGACGAGGGCTACGGCCTGGCGTTCGGCGACGCCATGGCGCTGGAAAACCGCCGCTCCTCCGCCAACAACCGCGCCGTGACGCCCGAGGCCGTCGAAGCCCGCCGCGCGGCGATCCAGGCGCGGGGACGGACGCAGTAGCGGCCATAACCTCAACCACCGTCATCCTGGGCCTTGTGCCCAGGACCCCTGGTTCTGCTTCCGAGCGAAAGCGAGATCACGCCCTCACTTGCGGCCGACGGAGGGGTCCTCGCCAGAAGGGCGAGGATGACGGGGTTTGTGCGACTTATCGCGGCATTCGACGCGAGTGACCCACCCCAAACGCAAAACGCCGCCGGCCTCGCGGCCGGCGGCGTTGCGAACCCGTTCGGGTCGGAAAGACTAGTCTTCCTTCGGCGTCAGAATCTGACGGCCGCGGTACATGCCGGTCTTCAGGTCGACGTGGTGCGGACGGCGCAGCTCGCCGGTGTCCTTGTCCTCGACGTAGGCGTTCGGGCCCAGGGCGTGGTGCGAGCGGCGCATGTTGCGACGCGACGGGGATACTTTGCGCTTGGGAACGGCCATGGTCGTAACTCTGCTTGTCGGCGCGCCCCAACAGGAAAGGGCGTGGGGCGTGAAAACGATAGCGGCGGCCAAGCTGGCCGCCACGTGAGGCGCGGCTTATGCCTCAAACCCCGGGGGAGTTCAAGTCACCGCTTGCGGACGGGTCAGCGAGAGGTAGACGCTGTCGACAAAGACCCCGCCGATCTCCCAGGTGTTCCGCGCAAAGCCGGTCCTGGCAAAGCCCAACCGCTCCAGAAGGCCCAGCGAAGCGGCGTTACGGGGATCGACGTCGGCCGTGATCGTCTCCACGCCGCCCTGCTCGAAGCCGACCCGAATCACAGCCTCCAGCGCCTCGCGGGCCAGTCCTCTTCCCCAGAGGTCGGGATGCAGGATGTAGCCGATCTCCGGCGGCTTCCAGAAACCGGCCTTGCCGACGGCGCGTCCCTCGAACTCGATGATGAAGTCCAGGCCGGGGCCGGCTTCAGCCGCCTCGACCATCCCGGCGACCCAGGCCTGCGTCTGCTCCAGCGTCTCGTGCGGCAGGCTCGACCAGTAGGCCATGGCCGTCGGGCTGGAGAGGACCGCGTGCATGCCGTCCACGTCCGACAGCCTTGCGTAACGCAATTTCAGTCGCTTGGTGATGATCTCCACCCGCGCCTCCGACGGCTCAGACCAGCCGGCTCTGTTCCTTGGCCGCCGCGATGAAGCTGGCGAACAGCGGATGCGGGGCGAAAGGGCGGCTCTTCAGCTCGGGGTGGAACTGCACGCCGATGAACCAGGGATGGTCCGGCCGTTCGACGATCTCCGGCAGCACGCCATCGGGCGACCGGCCGGTCAGCTTCAGTCCGGCGGCCTCCATGCGGTCGCAGTAGCCGATGTTGACCTCGTAGCGGTGGCGGTGACGCTCGGAGATGCCCGCGGCGCCATAGACCTGCGCCACCTTCGATCCGGCCGTGAGGACCGCCTCATAGGCGCCCAGGCGCATCGTGCCGCCCAGGTCGTCGCCTTCCCGCCGTTCGACCCTTTCGTTGCCCTGGGTCCATTCGGTCATCAGGCCGACGACCGGCTCGCTGGCGGGGCCGAACTCGGTGGAGGAGGCGCCGGACAGCCCGCCCACGTTCCGCAGCGTCTCGATCACCGCCATCTGCATGCCGAAGCAGATGCCGAAGTAGGGCACCTTGCGCTCGCGGGCGAACTGGGCCGCCCGGATCTTTCCCTCGGCCCCGCGCTCGCCGAAGCCGCCGGGCACCAGGATTGCGTGGGCGTTCTCCAGCCGGGCGGCGGCCGCGCCGTCCTCGCCCTCGAAGGTCTCACTCTCGACCCAGTCGAGGTTGACCTTGACCTTGTTGGCTACGCCGCCGTGGTGCAGGGCCTCGATCAGGGATTTGTAGGCGTCCTTGAGCACCGTGTACTTGCCGACCACGGCGACGGTGACCTCGCCGTCCGGGTTGGTGGTCACATGATCGATCGCCTGCCAGCGGCTCAGGTCGGGGGCCGGGGCGTCCTTGATCCCGAAGACGTCCAGCACTTCCACGTCCAGGCCCTGTGCATGGTAGTCGAGCGGCACGGCGTAGATGGACGAGGAGTCCATGGCCTGGATGACGGCGCTGGGCCGCACATTGCAGAACTGGCCGATCTTGCGCTTTTCCTCGGTCGGGATCGGCTGCTCGCAACGGCACAGCAGGATGTCCGGCTGGATGCCGATGGAGCGCAGCTCCTTGACCGAGTGCTGGGTCGGCTTGGTCTTCATCTCGCCGGCCGTCTTGATGAATGGCAGCAGGGTCAGGTGCACGAAGCAGCTGTCCCCGCGCGGCAGCTCCTGGCCGAGCTGGCGGATGGCCTCGAAGAAGGGCAGCCCCTCGATGTCGCCAACCGTGCCGCCGATCTCGACCAGCACGAAGTCCGCTTCATCACCGTTCTCATCGACGGCGGGGGACAGGACGAAGCTCTTGATCTCGTTGGTGACGTGCGGAATCACCTGGACGGTCGCGCCGAGGTAGTCCCCGCGGCGCTCCTTCTCGATGATCGTCTTGTAGATCTGGCCGGTGGTGATGTTGTCGGCCCGCGAGGCGTTCACCCCGGTGAAGCGCTCGTAGTGACCCAGATCGAGGTCGGTCTCCGCCCCGTCGTCGGTCACGAAGACCTCGCCGTGCTGATAGGGACTCATCGTCCCCGGATCGACGTTCAGATAGGGGTCGAGCTTCCTCAGGCGGACCTTGTAGCCGCGAGCCTGCAGCAGCGCGCCGAGGGCGGCGGACGCGAGACCTTTTCCCAATGAGGAAACCACGCCGCCGGTGATGAAAATGTACCGGGCCATGGGAATCCAGATTAGCGCCGATTCGAGCCCGGCGCCGCCTTAGTTCGAGCGAACGATGTTCTTGTTACTGCGGAGCGGCCGGTCCGGTCGCCGGGGCGGCGGGGGCCGGAGCCGGCGCGAGCGGCAGTCCAGATTGCGGCAGGGGCGCGGTCGGCAGGGCCGGCGCGGCGTCCGGAGCGGGCGCGGGTGCAGTCTGCAGCGGACGGGTCAGGCTGTTGGGGTCGACCTTTTCAATGCCGCCGGTCAGCGAGTTCGAGTTGCGCTGCGCCGCGGCCATCAGCGTCAGGCCGATGCTCAGCAGCAGGAAAATCGTGAACAGGATCCAGGTGATGCGGGTCAGCAGGTTGCCCGCGCCCCGCGCCGTCATGAAGCCCGACGGCCCGCCGCCCATGCCGAGCGCCCCGCCCTCGGACTGCTGAAGCAGCACCGTGATGGTCAGCGCCACGGAGATGATGATGTGGAAGACGAGCAGAATGGTCAGAAGCATCGATAAGGGTCCGTTGGGCGCCGACGGCGGCATCCGGTCGAAACGAAGGCGCCCCTCTAGCACTCGATAAGGGGTCACGCCATAGCTGGGGAACCGCAGGGGTTTCGCAAGGCCATGATTCTCGAGACCGAACGCCTGACCCTGTCGCCGGTGACCCCGGAAGACTCCGCCCTGATCTATCCGGTGATGGCGGATCCGGAAGTCATGGCCCACATGGACGTCGCGGCCATGGACGACCCCGACATGACCCTGGCCTTCATCGAAGGCCGGGTCGGGGAGATGGAACGCGGAGAGGCCCTCTACTGGTCGGTGCGTCTCTCGGACGACAACACGTTCGTCGGCAGCGTCGACCTGACCGACATCGACCGCCGCCATCATCGCGCCGAGATCGGCTTCGTGCTGGCTCGGCCCGTCTGGGGTCAGGGCTACGGCTACGAGGCGGTGCAGGCGGTGCTGGGCCATGCCGCGACCCTCGGCTTCCGCCGCCTGTGGGCGCGCACCCAGGTCGGCGACAACGCCTCCGAGAAGCTGCTGACCAAGCTCGGCTTCGAGGTCGAGGGCTACATGAAGGGCCATGTCGACCGAGACGGCGAGCGCCGCGACTGCCGTCTGTGGGGGCTGTTACTGTGACAGTCTCCCTCCCCGCCTGAGGAGGGAGGCGGGCTTCAGGCCCCTGCGATGATCCCCAGGAAATCCTCGGCCTTCAGCGAGGCGCCGCCGACCAGGGCGCCGCCGACATCCTGCACGGCCAGGATTTCAGCCGCGTTGGAGGGTTTCACCGAGCCGCCGTAGAGAATCGGCACGCCGGCGCCCTCGGCTCCGAAGCGTTCGACCAGCACGGCGCGGATGGCCACATGGACCTCCTCGATCTGCGCCAGGGTCGGGGTCAGGCCGGTGCCGATGGCCCAGACGGGCTCGTAGGCGACGGCGAAAGCGTTTCCGGCCAGCTCGGGCGGAAGGGAGCCCCTCACCTGTCCGGTCACGACCTCGAGCGTCCGGGCCGCTTCCCGTTCGGACAGGGTCTCGCCCACGCAGATGATAGGCTCGAGGCCGGCGCGCAACGCCGCCAGCGTCTTGGCGGCGACCAGGGCGTCGGTCTCTCCATAGCCTGCCCGGCGCTCGGAATGGCCAAGGATGACTAGGGTCGCGCCGCAGTCGGCCAGCATCCCGGCCGAAACGTCGCCGGTGAAGGCGCCGGACGTCTCGGCGCGGCAGTCCTGCCCTCCGACTTCCACCATGGTCCCGGCCAGCGCTTCGGCCATGCGATGCACCAGCGTGGCGGGCGGGCAGAGCGCGACCCGCGCGGCCGGCGGGTGGACGTCGACCGCCGCGGCGACCGCGCGCGCCTCATCGAGCGCGACCTCCAGGCCGTTCATCTTCCAGTTTCCGGCGATCAGCGGGCGGGGCGTGGTCATGCGAAACATCCGTTGGCGGTCGTGTCCTTGAGGCTCGCGCCTACGCGATGCGGGGGCGGCTGTCACGCCACACCTGCGCCGCCGTAACCGCGCCACGCTTGCGGGGCCTCATGGGCGTCCACTATACCGCCGGGGCGGCGTTATTCGCCCCGCGCTCTCACAGGGTCCGTCTCCAGCTATGCTCGCCGCCTTCCGCAGTTTCGCCAAATCCCCCTGGGCCATCGGCCTGCTCGGCCTGATCATCGTGGCGTTCGTGCTGGTGGGCACGACCGACATCTTCGGCCCGCGCGTCGGCGTCAATGTGATCACGGCCGGGTCCCGGACCGTTACGCAGAACGAGTTTTCCGCCGCTTTCAAGCGCTCGCTGCAGCAGCTGGGTCAGCAGTACGGGCAGCCGGTGTCGCAGGACATGGCGCTGGAACAGGGTCTGGACCAGCGGATTCTCGGCGAGATGACCCGCAGCGAGGCGCTGGCCGAGCTGTTGCGCCGTATCGGCCTGCGGGCCCCGCAGGACTCGATGCGCGAGCAGCTTCGCGAGATCCCGGCCTTCTTCGATCCGCTGACCGGTGAGTTCAGCGAGTCCAACTACCTGGAAAGATTGCGCGGCGAGGGCCTGACCCGCGAGATGTTCGAGAAGGACATGCACGACGGCCTGGTGCGCGCCCAGTTCATCCCCGCGGCCGCCGACGGCCTGCAGGCGCCGCTGGCCTACTCAGCCCTGGGCGGCGTCATCGCCCTGGAGCAGCGCGACCTGGCCTACTTCGTGGTCACGCCCCAAAGCGTCGGCAGGATTGCCGAACCGACCGACGCCGAGATCCAGGCCTTCATGAAGGAAAACGCCGCCCAGCTGACCCTGCCGGAGTTCCGGGGCATGACCATCGTCCGCCTGTCGCGGAAGGCGATGGAAGGCAGCGTCACCGTCAATCCCGCCGAGGTCCAGAAGCGCTTCGACTTCGAAAAGGACGCCCTTTCGAAGGCCGAAATGCGGACCGTTCTGCAGATCCCGGTCAAGGATAACGGCCAGGCCGCCTCGGTGCTGGCGCGTATCAAGAAGGGCGAGGACGCCCGCGTCGTGGCCGGGGAACTGGGCATCAAGCCGATCATCTTCGCCGACAAGCCGCGCTCGGCCTTCTTCGACGCCGTCATCGGCGCCGAGGCGTTCAGGCTGCCGCAGGGCGGCGCCAATATCGTCAAGGGCAGCTTCGGGCTGGCCGTGATCAAGGTCGAGTCTGTGTTCGCCGGCAGCACCGCCACCCTTGAGGCCAACCGCGCCGCGATCGAAGCTAAGGTCCGCGCCGACGCGGCCGACCGCAAGGTCTCCGAAGCCTCCAAGGTCTATGAGGACGCGCGGGCCGAGGGCGTCGACATGAGCGCGGCCGCCGCCAAGGCTGGCCTGGCCCTGGCGACCGTCGCCCCCGTGTCGGCCCAGGGCGCCGGTCAGGACGGCAAGCCTGTCCCCGGTCTGAGCCAGGCCGTGCTCAAGGCCGCCTTCGAAGGCACGCAGGGTCAGGACAGCGAGATTCTGGAGGAAGCTCCCGGCGAGTACTTCATCGTCCGCGTCGACCGCGTCGTCGCGCCGGCCATGCCGCCGGTGGCGGAGGTCCGGCCCTACCTGGCCCGCAACCTGATGATGCGGAAGATGGCCGAGGCCGTCCGGGCCCGCGCCGAGGCGCTGCAGGCACGGGTCCAGAAGGGCGAGTCGCTCGACGCCGTCGCCGCCTCGACCGGCGCCAAGGTCGTTCGCGTCCAGGGGATCAGCCGCGCCACGGCTCAGGCGCAGGAAGCCCTCGGTCGTGAACTGCTCGGCGCGGCTTTCGGCTCCAAGAAAGGCGACGTGTACACGGCGGCCACGACCTCGGGCGTCGCGGTGGCGACCACCATCGCCCTGCGCGCGGGGGACATCCAGCAGATCGCCATGGCCGCCCGCCAGCAGCAGGCGCAGTTCGCCCAGCAGATCTTCGGCGACATCGGCGCCTCGGTGCAGACCTACGCGGTCGCCAAGGTGAAGGCGAAGGGCAACATCGTGAACGCCCGGGCCGCGCTGGGCGTCGCCCCGTCCGCGACGCCGGAGAAGACCGACGCCGCGCCGAAGGGCAAGTAGTGGCGCCCGAGCCGTCCTTCGAGGCGTTCGCGCAGGCCTGGGACGCCGGACGGCCGCAGGTCGTCTGGACCCGGCTGATCGACGATCTGGAGACGCCGGTCTCGGCCTATCTGAAGATCGCGCGCGGCCGGCCCTACGCCTTCCTGTTCGAGTCGGTAGAGGGCGGCGCCTGGCGCGGGCGCTACTCCATCGTTGCCATGAAGCCGGACCTTGTCTGGCGCTGCCGCGGCGACCACGCGGACATCGCTGAAGGCGAGGCGATCGCAGCCGGCCAGTTCACGCCGCAGGCGGGCGGCGCGCTCGACAGCCTGCGCGACCTGATCGCCGCCTCGCGGATCGAGCTGCCGGCCGGCCTGCCGCCGCCCTCGGCCGGGGTCTATGGCACGCTCGGCTACGACATGATCCGGCTGGCCGAGAAGCTGCCGAACGTGAATCCCGATCCTCTGGGCCTGCCCGACGCGGTGATGATCAGGCCCTCCATCGTGGCGGTCTTCGACGCCATCGCCCAGGAGATCGTCCTCGTCACCCCGGCGCGGCCGGTGAAGGGTCTGTCGGCGAAGGAAGCCTGGGACGCCGCCAATGCCCGCCTGGACGCGGTCCTGGCCGACCTGCGCGCCCCGATGACGCCGCCGGTTCCCGGTGAGCCGGAAGAGGTCAGCTTCTCCACCCCGGTCAGCCGGGCCGACTACGCCGACATCGTCGACAGGACCAAGGGCTACATCGAGGCCGGCGACATCTTCCAGGCCGTGGTGGCGCACCGCTT
>JBIKTU010000444.1:0-2666 GCA_044347965.1 Caulobacter sp. | reverse complement strand
GTCGAGCAATGCCTGGAGGAGATCCGCGAGGAAGTCGCTTCCCGCATGCTCAAGCGTCGCTCGACAAACGAGGATCTCGGCACGATCACCATTTCGTCCGGCCTGGCCACGCGTCGGGAAGGCGAGAGCGGATCCTGTGTGATGGAACGGGCCGACGCGGCGCTCTATGCGTCCAAGCGCGGCGGCCGCAACCGGGTCACCAACGGCGAGTTGATCCCCGTCGCGGCCTGATCCCCTCCGGCATTGCCCTGAAGCAAGCTGCGTGCGAGACCTTCGGTATTCGAAGGAGCAATCCGCTCATGTGTGAGACCAACTTCTAGGACCTGCCACGGGCCGGTCGACCGCAACCCAGGGCCCGGCGGCCTCCGCCGGGTCTTTGCCGTCTCACGCAAATCTTCGGGTCATCATGTCCCAGTTCAATGATCACGCGATCCGTCGCGCGACCTTCCACTACGCCATCCAGGCCTTCGCCCAGGCCGCCGGCGGCATTTTCATGCTGGCGTTCCTGCTGAAGGCCGGCGTCTCGGCGCCCGTCGCCCTGCTCTACCAGGCCGGCGTCGTCGCGGGCCGACTTCTCATCCGCCCCGCCGTGCTGCCGCTGGCGATCCGCTTCGGCGTCCGGCCGCTCCTGATCGCCGGCGCATTGCTGATGGCGATGACCTACCTGTTTGTCGGCCAGATCACCGGACCGGGCTGGCCCCTCGTCGCGCTCTGCGCCTTCAACGCGCTGGGTTATCTGCTCTACTGGCTGTGTTTCCATGCCTACTTCGCGGCCCTGGGCGACCCGGACCGGCGTGGCGGACAGGTCGGGATGCGCGAGGCCATCGTGGCCGGTGTCGGTATACTGGCCCCTCTGCTGGGCGCCTGGGGTCTGACCACGCTGGGCGGCCCGGCGACCTTCGCCCTGGTCGCAGCCATCATGGCGTCATCCGCCCTGCCCCTCATCGGCGCGCCGGATGTCCCGGTGGCGGCGACCGCGCCCGAAGGCTACCGGACGCCACGGATCGGACTGGGCCTGATGGCCGGCGACGGCTTCATGTCCGCGGGCTTCCATTTCGCCTGGCTGATCGCGTTGTTCACCGCCCTGGGCGAAAGCTACACCGCGTTTGGCGGTGCGGCGGCGGCGGCGGCCCTGACGGGGGCGGCGGGCGGACTGCTGCTGGGCCGGGCCGTCGACTCCGGACACGGGCGGCGTGCGGTTGTCGTCGCCTACGCCTGCGTCGCCATGGTCGTGATCGCCCGGGCCGCCAGCCTTGACGCGCCCTGGCTGGCGGTGCTCGCCAACGCGGCGGGAGGGTTGCTGACGGCGATCGTCACCCCGGTGCTGATGACGCCGGTCTACAACCTGTCCAAGGCCTCCCGCTGCACCCTGCGCTTCCATGTCGCCACCGAAGGGGCCTGGGACATCGGCTGCCTCACCGGCTGCCTGGGGGCCGCGGCGCTGGTCGCGCTCGGCCTGCCGCTGTCGGTCCCGATCCTGACCGCCCTGCTGGCGGCGGGCGGGCTCGTCGTACTGCTGTTCCGCTACTACGGGCGCGGATCAGCCTGATTTTTCCGTTGGCGTTCCGCCGCGTTACGGGCGCTAGCGTCCGTGCAAACAAGCATCAGGGAGGATGTTCGCGTGGACTACACCAAGATCAAGGTCGAAGTGACCGACGGCGTGGCCGTGATCACGCTCAACGACCCCGGAACGATGAACGCCGCCGGCCTGGACCTGGCCGGCGAGCTCTCCCACGCCTTCAGCAACATCGCGGCGGGCAACGTCACCGCCCGCGCCATCGTGCTGACCGGCGAGGGACGGGGCTTCTGCTCGGGCGCCAACCTGGCGGGCGGCGGAGCCAGCGCCCGTGAGCTGGACGTCGACGGCAAGCCCGACGCCGGACGGGCGCTCGAGACCGTCTACAACCCGCTGGTCACCCAGATGCGCGACTGCCCCCTGCCGGTAGTCACCGCCGTCAACGGCGCCGCGGCCGGGGTCGGCTGCTCGCTTGCCCTGCTCGGCGACCTGATCGTCGCGGGCGAGAGCGCCTACTTCCTGCAGGCCTTCCGGCGCATCGGCCTGGTGCCGGACGGCGGCTCGACCTACCTGCTGCCGCGCGCCATCGGCCGCGCCCGGGCCATGGAAATGGCGCTGCTGGGCGAGAAGATCGGCGCCGCCAAGGCGCTGGAGTGGGGCCTGGTCAACCGGGTCGTTCCCGACGCCGACCTGCGCGCGACGGCCATCGAACTGGCCAAGGAGCTGGCCAACGGCCCGGCCTCGCTGGGCGCCATCCGCAAGCTGATCTGGGAAAGCCTCGACACCGACTGGACAGGCCAGCTCCAGGCCGAACGCAAGGCCCAGAAGATCGCCGGCAAGTCCGAGGACTTCATCGAGGGCGTCAGCGCCTTCCTGCAGAAGCGCGTCGCGGCGTTCAAGGGGCGCTGATCTATCGGGGACAGGTTAAGGTGTCCCAAGGGACATCTTAACCTGTCCCCTCACCTACCCATCCCAGGGGCCGGGCCCGATGTCGTCGCGCATCGCCCGGCCCTTCTTCGTTTTCGGCTTCCGGGCGCGGTACGCGGCCTCCAGCCCCAGCCGGGCCCAGCGCACCGCCTCGTCCGGATCGTCCAACGCCCGCTCCGGCAGCGACCAGTAGTGCAGGATGCCCGTGCGGCCGTCCTTCATC
>JBIKTU010000443.1:0-2668 GCA_044347965.1 Caulobacter sp. | reverse complement strand
GGCGTCGGTGGGGATGAAACCGAACACCGTGGGATCGCCGTTGCTGGCCGCCGCGCCGGTCGCCTGGCGCATGCGCAGGATCATCAACTTCGCCAGCTCAGTCATCACCGCCGGATCGGCCTCGGCGGCGGCGAAGAAGTCATCGCGCGACAGGGCCAGGATCTCGGAGTCGCGCAACGCCACGACCTGGCCCGAGTGGGGAGCGCCGGCGATCAGCGCCATCTCCCCGGCCGGTTCGCCCGGCCGGATGACGCCCAGGAACTGCCGTTCCTGACCCTCTTCCTTGCGGAAGGCGCCCAGTCGCCCGGCCTTGAGAAGGTAGAGCTCGCTGGCCGGCTCGCCGGCCGCGTAGAGGTGTGCCCCGCCCGGCAGGGAGAACCAGCGCGCGGCGCCGCTCAGCCGCTCGACAGCGAACAATCTCTCCAGCGCGGTGTCGTTCTCACGGTCGATCATCGGGCCCCACGCTGGGAGGCTAGCGCGGGCGGTGAGTCGTTTCTAACGGCCTCTGCCGCGCCCGGGCGCGGGGAGGATTGGCGAGGCCCCGCGGAACACGCTATGCCTCGGCCATGCCGAAGCTGAGCACGACCGTCGACACCAACTCGGAGGCCTTCCGCAAGAATCTTGCGGTCAACACGGCCCTCGCCGAAGAGCTTCACCTGCACGTCGCCCGCGCCGCCCTGGGCGGCGACGAACGGTCCCGCGAGCGCCATACCGCGCGGGGCAAGCTGCTGCCGCGCGAGCGGGTCGAGCGGCTGCTGGATCCGGGCTCGCCCTTCCTGGAGATCGGCCAGCTGGCCGCCCATGAGGTCTACGGCAAGGACGATATCCCCGGCGCCGGGATCATCACCGGCATCGGCCGGGTGTCGGGTCGCGAGGTGATGATCGTCGCCAACGACGCCACGGTGAAGGGCGGCACCTACTACCCGATGACGGTCAAGAAGCACCTGCGGGCGCAGGAGATCGCGCTGCAGAACCGGCTGCCCTGCATCTATCTGGTCGACAGCGGCGGGGCGAACCTGCCGCACCAGGCCGAGGTGTTTCCCGACCGCGACCACTTCGGCCGCATCTTCTACAACCAGGCCCGGATGAGCGCCGAGGGCATCAGCCAGATCGCCTGCGTCATGGGCAGCTGCACCGCCGGCGGCGCCTATGTGCCGGCCATGTCCGACGAGACGGTGATCGTGCGCGGCGCCGGCGAGGAGAGCCAGGGCACCATCTTCCTCGCCGGCCCGCCGCTGGTGAAGGCCGCCACGGGCGAGGTCATCTCGGCCACGGACCTGGGCGGCGCCGACGTCCATGGCCGCCGCAGCGGCGTCGTCGACCATGTCGCCGCCAATGACGAGCATGCGCTGGAGATCGTCCGCTCGATCGTCGGCAACCTGAACACGGTCAAGACGCTGGACATCGACGTCCGCGAGCCGAAGCCGCCGGTCTTCGATCCCAAGGACATCTACGGCGTCGTCCCGGCCGACGTCCGGGCGCCCTACGACGTGCGAGAGGTCATCGCCCGCCTTGTGGACGGGAGCGAGTTCGACGAGTTCAAGCCGCTGTACGGGACTACCCTGGTCACCGGCTTCGCCCGCATCTGGGGCTATCCGGTCGCCATCCTGGCCAACAACGGCGTGCTGTTCAGCGAGGCTGCCCTGAAGGCCGCCCACTTCATTGAACTTGCCTGCAAGCGCCGGATTCCGCTGGTGTTTCTGCAGAACATCTCGGGCTTCATGGTCGGGGGCAGGTACGAGGCCGGCGGCATCGCCAAGGACGGGGCCAAGATGGTCACCGCCGTCGCGTCCGCCAATGTCCCCAAGTTCACGGTCCTGATCGGCGGCAGCTTCGGGGCCGGCAACTACGGCATGTGCGGCCGGGCCTACAGCCCGCGTTTCCTGTTCACCTGGCCCAACAGCCGCATCAGCGTCATGGGCGGCGAACAGGCCGCCTCGGTGCTGGCCACCGTCCACCGCGACGTCGACAAGTGGACGCCAGAGGAGGCCGAGGCCTTCAAGGTGCCCGTCCGCCAGAAGTACGAGGACGAGGGCAACCCCTACTACGCCACGGCCCGGATGTGGGACGACGGGGTGATTGATCCAGCGCAGACCCGCGATGTGCTGGGTCTGGCAATCTCGGCCAGTCTCAACGCCCCGGTGCCGGAGACGACCTTCGGCGTGTTCAGGATGTGACCATGATCGCTTTATCGTTCTTTCTGGCGCTCGCCGCCGGCCCGATGGTCCAGGTTCCTGTCGAAGACCCGAGGCTCCCGGCCGGGGAGCTCGCCCTGGTCGGGGACACCGCGAGTGGGTCTCTCTACTTCGCCCCGGGCAGCTTTGAGCGCTCCGACATTCCCGGGCTCGTGCGCGGAACCGCGATCATGATCACCCCGGCCGAGCCGACGAGGCCGCTGCAGGTGGCCCGTCTCTGGATCAATTGCCGGAAGCAGGTCTTCCAGGTTTCGGCCGGCCGGGCCTACAACGCCGAAGGCGTTGAAATCGGCCGCACCGCCTATGCGCCGGACGCGCCCATTCCCGCTGGCTCGCCGATCGCGACCCTGGCCGATGCCCAGTGCGCGGCCGATCCGGCCGTCGCTTCGCAGGCTTTCACCCTGTTGAAGGACTGGCGCGCCGCGCTGGCCCGTCCCACCACGCCGAGGACCACCCCATGACCAATCCCATCG
>JBIKTU010000442.1:0-2675 GCA_044347965.1 Caulobacter sp. | reverse complement strand
GTCGAAACCTTCGTCCGTGCGGAAACCGGCCCGGAAGTTGGCCAGCGAGTAGCCCTTGATGTTGGTGTAGATCGAGGGCGAGGCGTTCGAGGAGAAGTCCGAGCGATAGCTGGCCTCGAAGCCGACGTAGGCGGACCCTTCCCGGCCGAGGAAGGCGGTCGGCCGGCTGGCCTCAGCGCCGTAGGAGACGGCCCACTTCGAGACGCCCGGCAGGCGGCCGCCCGAGATGTCGCAGTTGGCGGGGCTGAGACCGCCCGGCGTGCCGGGGGCGGACGGCGTCTGGCCGGCGCCGACCGTCGTGCCGCCCGACAGTTCAGGCGGGCAGGGGGCGTCGACGAACTTCACGTACCTGGCGTCGGTGTAGGCGCCGTTGACGTAGGTCGAGAGCCAGGGGTTCGGCCGGAACGAGAAATCGAACTCCGCGCCCTGGCTGCGGACCTGCTCGGCGTTGGCCAGATAGCCGCGCAGAACGCCGAACTGGCCGTTGGTGACCGTGGCCTGGAAGTCGTCGATGGTGGTCCGGAAGATCGAGAGGTTGAGGATGGCGCGGCCATTCCAGAACTCGGTCTTCAAGCCGCCCTCGAGGTGGGTCACGTCTTCCGGCTTGATCGTGCCGGCCGACAGGATCGGATTGCCGGCGGCGTCGGTCGGCAGGCCGTTCTGGTTGACCCCGCCGGTCTTGAAGGTCTTGGCGACCGTGGCGTAGGCCAGGACATCCGGCGTGACCTTGTAGGTCGCGGTCAGGTCGTAGCTGAAGTTGGTGTCGCTGAATTCCGGCGCGCTGAGTTGCGGCGCGAAGATTCCGCGTTGGGCGACCTTGATCGGGTCGGTCTGGCCGAACAGCACCGGGTTGCCCGCGCCGTCGAAGACCTTGCGCTCGTAGAAGCCTTCCTTCTTGTCGTAGTTGATCCGGATCCCCGGCTGAATCGTGAAGGCGTCGGTCAGCTTCCAGCTGAGCTGCCCATAGAGGGCGGCGCTGGTGTTCTTCAGATACTGGGTGTTGAGCGCGGTCAGACCGTCGAGGACCGCCGGATTGCTGGCCAGCGCCCCGGTGAGGCTCCAGCGACTGGCGTTGGCGCCGTTCTGCTCGATGCCCTGGGTGTCGATGCGCTGATAGAAGCCGAACGCGCCGATCACGAAGTCGAGGCGTTCCCCCGCATAGGCGTAGCGAAGTTCCTGGCTGTACTGGTCCTGCTGGGACGGGTTGTTCGACTTCGAGACGATCGAAAGGCCGGTGAAGTCGCGATCATTCTCCGGCTTCCAGTCCCAGAAACGCCAGGCCGAAACCGAAGTCAGCACGCCTGGACCGACATTCCAGACCACGCGCGCCGAAGCGCCGCCGATCGTGTTGCCGGCATTGAGGTTGGCGTCGACGTCCGTCACCCGGTCAAAGGGGTTGGTGCTCGGAACGGCGTAGCCCTGGGCGGCCGAAAGGGCCGCGAACTGACGGGCGAGCGGTCGCTGGGTGGCCCCGGTCCGCACATAGATCTGGGCGCAGCATTCGGGGTTCTGGTCGCTGTAGTCCGCGCTGAAGGTGATGCGCAGGTCCTCGCTGGGTCGCAGCAGCAGCTGGGCGCGGATGCCCAGGTTGTCTTGCGAATTGATCCAGTCGCCGGTCCTGACGTTGTAGATCGTGCCGTTGCGGCTCGTCGAGGAGACCGCCAGCCTTACCGCGACCGTGTCGGTCAGCGGTCCGGACACGACGCCCTTGGCCTGCCGGAACCCGAGGTTGCCGACGGTCAGCTCGGCCTTGCCTTCGAAATCGAAGGTCGGCTGGTTTGTGGTGATGTTGACCGCCCCGGCGGTGGTGTTCTTGCCGTAGAGCGTGCCCTGGGGGCCCCGCAGGATTTCCACCTGGTTGATGTCGAGGAAGTCGAACGTCGCCGAGGCGGCGCGGGCGTAATAGACGTCATCGACATAGATGCCGACGCCCTGTTCGAAGCCGTCGCTGGTCAGACCAAACGGCACGCCGAGGCCGCGGATGTTGACCGTCGTGTTGCGCGGGTTCGAGGAATAGTACTGGAAGGTCGGGGTCAGCTGCTGCAGCCGGCCGACCGTGAAGACGCCGGCGTTCTCGACCGCCGCGGCGCTGAGCACGGTGATGGCCACCGGCACTTCCTGCACGCTCTCGGTGCGACGCCGCGCCGTCACGACGAGCGTATCGACGGTGGAGTCCGCCTCGACAGCGGCCGTCGTCGCCGTCGCGATCTCGGTTTCCGCGAACGCGGCCGTGGCGGCGCCGCAGAGCAGGGCGGCCAGCAGACCGCGTTGAATGACCTTGTTCACCTAGCTATCCCCGGCGCTTCCTGAATGGAGAGATTTCTATAGCCGTTAAAGCCCATCTGACAGATAGGAATTAAGTGAAGGGGCTTGCAGGATTTCTGTGGCGGCCCGGCCGGACGTTGGCCGCGACTGGCCGCCGGCCGCCGGATCAGCTACCCCCGGACTCATGACGGCGAAGAAGGCTCCAGCCTCGGCCCGGCGACTGTCGGCGGCCAACCTCGAGGCGCTCGGCGCGGACAGCCTCGCCGCGCTCCTGCTTGAACTCAGCGACAGCCAGCCGGCGCTCAAGCGGCGCCTGCGCATGGAGCTGGCGGCGCGGGTCGGGGCGCCGCATCTGGCCGAGGAAATCGACAAGCGGCTCGCCATGATCGGCGGCAGCAGGGCCAAGGTCT
>JBIKTU010000441.1:0-2677 GCA_044347965.1 Caulobacter sp. | reverse complement strand
GTCATGGCCGCATGGCGTTCGTCCTGAACGGCGGCCATCAACGGTCTCCGGGGGATTCATCAGCCCTGCGGAGGATATCCAGGAACTCGTCCGGGATCGGCTCGTTCACCACCTCATCGAACATCTGACGAAGTTTCACGCCGATGGCGCGTTGGCGAAGCCGGGTTTCATCCAGAGGGGCTGAGCCCTTGCGACGTTCGTCCATGGGATATTGTTCAATCATCATGTCGGCGCGGGCTGGCGCCTGCCCCCTGTTTTGACCTGTACCTCGCTCGCTCAACGCCGCACCTGTCCGCCGGGTTCCCGCAACCCTGGTCTTGATGATGACGTAGTGCGAGCCCAGTGGGAACCTTCCTCGCGGCAGGGCGTTGCAGCATCTGAAGGGGTGCGCCACCGCCTGCCAGGGCGGTTTTGTCACGCCTCCAGCGAAGACCTAGTAACGGGAGGGGTCATGAGTCTTCTTGCACGTCTTGCACCGCATTTGCCTTACATGCGTCGGTACGCGCGCGCCCTGACGGGAGACCAGATTTCCGGCGACCAGTATGTGCGGGTCGCGCTGGAAGCCCTGGCCGCCGGCGACAGGCAGCTCGACAACCGGCTGTCGCCTCGGATCGCGCTCTATCAGGTGTTTCACGCCATCTGGTGCAGCTCTGGCGCCCGCCTGGAAGACCGTGTCGCTGACCACGCCGGTCGCGATCCCGGCCAGCGCCTTCTTCGCATCGCGCCGCGATCGCGCCAGGCGTTCCTGCTGACCGCGCTTGAAGGCTTCACCCCGTCCGAGGCTGCCCAGATCCTCGATACCGACTATCCCGCCGTCGAGCGGCTGATCGCCGAGGCGCAGAACGAGATCGACGCCGAACTGGCCACCGATGTGCTGATCATCGAGGACGAACCGGTCATCGCCGCCGACATCGAGGCCCTGGTCCGTGAACTGGGACATACGGTGGTCGATATCGCCGCCACCCGCACTGAAGCGGTGGACGCGGTCGCCAACCGGATGCCGGGCCTGGTTCTGGCCGATATCCAGCTGGCGGATGGATCCTCGGGCATCGACGCGGTGAAGGACATCCTCGGTCGCTACGATGTGCCGGTGATCTTCATAACGGCCTTCCCCGAGCGGCTGCTGACCGGCGAACGGCCTGAGCCGACCTTCCTGATCACCAAGCCCTTCCAGCCGGAAACGGTGAAGGCGGCGATCGGTCAGGCGCTGTTCTTCCACCCCGGCCGGACGCGGAAAGCCGCCTGACCGCCTCGACCGGCCCGACCTATCGTCTGACGTCGGTGACAGGTCCCGTCGTGGCCGCCGCCTCGGCGGCGGTCGGGGCGCCGGCTTCGTTGACCGTGGTGAAGGCATCCGAATAGAAGGCCCAGGCCGCGAACAACGCGATCACGGCGAGGGTCGTCGAGGCGATCAGAATCCAGAGCGCATGCCGACCCCATCGCCCCTGGCGAGCGTCGGTCGCTTCCAGAACCTGATGTCCGGACTCGGGCCGCGGATCGCGGGTGGGGAATGTGGCCATGGACGCCTCCTGCTCTCGGTGTCTCTCGACAGGAAGAACGTTCTGGAGACGGGGCTGTTCCTTGCGGCGCAGGGACTCGCCCGTGGGCCGAAAAAAGAGTCGGCGGGTGCGGGAACGGATTTCACGGGCGCCGCGTTTATGATGTGCGGAGGCGGCGACGCCCCCCCGACTTGAGGCTGGCGAAAGTCAGCCTGCCGCCTCCGCACCCTGTTCCTCGATGACGCCGTACTTCAAGGGTGGGCCCGCCGGGGCCCGCCCTCTTTTTCTGCGCTATTGTCCCGAGCTCCTGAACACCAGGTCGGCGCGGCGGCGGAGCGGGAGCAGTTCGCCTGCCGGTGTCGCCGCGCCCGCCTCGCCGGCGGCCGCGATCCTGACATTGCCGAACCCGAGCCCGCCGAGGGCCTGGGTTACGGCCTTGGCTCGCTGCTCGGACAGGGCCAGGTTGGCCTGGGGGTCGCCGACCGAGTCGGCCAGACCCACGACATCTACGACGCCCAGGGCGCAAGTCGTGCGCATCTCCGCCGCCTCGGCGAGAACCTGCCGGGCGTCCCGGGTGATCCTGGACGACCAGGCGTCGAAGTAGATCGAGACCTTGAGATCCTCACAGAGGTTGGTTTGGGCCACGCGGGATGGGGTTGCGCAGCCCGCGAGGGTCAGGGCCGAGACGACCGATACCGCCGCCAGGCCGTGTTTCCACATAGCGTTCATCCCTGCCTCACACATGAAAAAGAGCGGCCGGCAAAGACGCCGGCCGCCTCGATGATCGCCGAAAAACGGCAGCCCGTCGAGCCGCTAGCGGAGACTGCCGTCTTCCCAGAAGTATCGGCCGGACACCTGATCGTAGTAGTAGTAACGACCCGCCGCCTCGTCATAGTACTGGCGCCGGTTGGCGACGGCGCCGCAGCCGCCGTCATCCCGACAGCCCTTGATCGCGCCGGCCGTACCGCCGACGACCGCACCGATCGCGGCGCCGGTCCCGGCGTCGCCGCTGCCCACGTTGTTGCCGATCACCGCGCCGGCGATGGCCCCGAGCCCCGCGCCGGCGGCGGCATTGCGTTCCATGTTGCCCGTCGTCGTACAGGCGGCCGTCAGCAGGCCGGCCGCGGCGATCGCCAGGGCGGTCCGTGTGAGTGTCTTGTTCATCTGCCTCTCCAGTA
>JBIKTU010000440.1:0-2680 GCA_044347965.1 Caulobacter sp. | reverse complement strand
TCGGCCGCCACCTTCTCCCGCGAGGGGAGAAGGGAGCTGGGATGTCCCCGACCATTCCAAACGCTTTGTCATTGGCCCCCGCGCCGCGCGGGCGGTAGAAGGGCGCAATGGACCGTTCAGCCTTCGCGCCCGCCGTCGGACAGACCTCAGCCCGCCGGGGCCTGTATCCGGAGATTGACCCCTACAATTTCGGCTGGCTGGCCACCGGCGGACCGCATGAGATCTATTTCGAGGAGTGCGGCGCCCCGAAGGGCAAGGTCGCCCTCGTGCTGCATGGCGGCCCCGGCGGGGCGGTCAATCCGACGATGCGGCGGTTCTTCGACCACGAGAAATGGCGGACGGTGCTCTTCGACCAGCGCGGCTGCGGCAAGAGCCGGCCCAACGCCAGCCTCGAGGACAACACCACCTGGTCGCTGATCGAGGACATCGAGCGCCTGCGCAAGCATCTGGGCGTCGAGACCTGGACGGTGTTCGGCGGCAGCTGGGGCTCGACCTTGGCCCTGGCCTACGCCATCACCCACCCCGAGCGGGTCACCGGCCTGGTTCTGCGCGGCATCTTCCTGCTCACCCAGCGGGAGCTGAAGTGGTTCTACCAGGACGGCGCCAGCTATCTGTTCCCCGACGCCTGGGAGCGGTTCAAGGCGCCGATACCGCCCGGCGAGCGGTCCGACATGATCGCCGCCTACCACCGCCGCCTGACCCACAGCGACCGCAAGGTCCAGGCCGAGGCCGCCGCCGCCTGGAGCCAGTGGGAGGGCGACACCATCTCGATCCGCGGCCCGGAGGCCCGGCCGCCGAAGTTCAACGAGGTCGATTTTGCCATCGCCTTCGCCCGCATCGAGTGCCACTTCTTCGCCAATCGCGGCTTCTTCACCGAGGACGGCTGGCTGCTCAGGAACGTCGACAAGATCCGCAGGATTCCGGGCTGGATCGTACAGGGTCGCTTCGATGTGGTCACACCGCTGGAGAGCGCCTGGGCGCTGCACAAGGCCTGGCCCGAGGCGAAGTTCGACATCGTCTGGGACGCAGGCCACGCCTCGACGGAGCCCGGCATCATTGACGGGCTGATCCAGGCGACGGACGCGGCCGCTCGCCTCTAGCGGGACCCTGTCTGGACTCCGCCGAGTCTCCGGGCCACCGTGCCCTCGCGACAGGCAGGGGGACGGTCATGAAGCGCGCGGCGGCACTTGTCGGTCTGGCCGTCATCGCCATTGGCGGTCCCGCCGGCGCTTTCGGCACGATCCGGCATCTGGGCCAGAACGCCGAGCATGAGCGGATCACCCGGCGGGCGCTGCAATGCACGCCGACCTCGCCGGCAACCTGCATCGCCGGCAGGACGCTCGATGAGCTGGCCGGTCGCACCGGGACGTTCGGCGCCGTCGGCTTTCCCGACAATCCGCGCAGCGGCCTGATCTCAGAGGCCAGCGCCCACTGTGACTCCGGCGACAGCCTGCCGGTGGAGGGCTATCCGCAGTCGCAGGCGCAGGGCCGCGCCAGGCTGGAAGCCTGTCGCGCCTGGATGGTGCAGAATCTGGACAGGGCCGTTGCCGACGCCGCCGGCCTGCTGGATGCCGACGGTCGGATCGCGCCACGCGAGGTTCGCCTCGGATGCCAGTTCGGCAAGACGGTCGCCGGCGCGAAATGCCGGGTGCTGCAGAGTTTCGGCACGGTTCTGCACGCCTCGCAGGATTTCTACTCGCACAGCAACTGGACCGACCGACCCGGGCCCGGCGCCATTGGTCCGGGCAACCCCCCGGGCCTGGGCCGCAGCGGCCCCGCGCCGTGGATATCGCTGCGCAAGGCCACGCCCTTCCCGGTCGGTCTGATCAGCGGCTGCTACGACGGCTTCCCGGAAGCCGCCTTCTGCAAGGGACGGGTCAAGCACGAGGCGCTGAACAAGGACAACGGCCAGATCGACCCGTCGATCGGGACCGGTTCGAGCCCGCGCGGCGGGGTGAACAGCAACTTCCAGCGCGCCGTCGAGGCGGCGGTGGCCGACACCTCGGACAAGTGGACCCTGCTGCGCGAGCGGCTGGAAGGCCGTTACGGCGCCGAAAAGGCCACCCGAATGATCTGCGCTCTGAGCAAGGACCAGCCAGTCAGGCAGTGCGCCTGACGCCCTAAGCCGACACCACCGCCTCATAGGCCGCGTGCGCCGCCTTGCGGGCTGCGGCCAGGCGCGTGCGCAGGCCTCTGAGATCCCGCGCGCCGCCGGCCCGGGCCAGTAGCGCCTGCAAGGCTTTGGGCTCCCGGGCGGGATCGGCGCGGGCATCGAGGGCCAGCTTCAGCAGCTGCGAAAGGTCCTGCTGAAGTCGCCATCCTGACGCCAGCGCCTCGAGCGGCGCCGCCGGAGCGAGGCCCGCCGCGCCGATGGCCGCCAGGGCGTCGCCCGTATTCTGCGCCAGGGGGCCGCCCTGCCCGGCATGAACGATCTGCAGGAACTGTGCGGCGAACTCGATATCGACGAGCCCCCCCGGGGACAACTTCAGATCCCAGTCGCCGAACGGCGGCCGCTCGCGGGCCATAAGCGCGCGCATTTCCCGCACGTCGGCGGCTGTGGCGCCCCTGTCGCGGGGGCGGCGCAGGGCGCGCTCCAAGGCCGCCTCCGCCTCCTTGGCGAACAGCGCCGATGAGGACCAGACCACCCGCGCCCGGGTCAGGGCCAGCATTTCCCAGGTCT
>JBIKTU010000439.1:0-2683 GCA_044347965.1 Caulobacter sp. | reverse complement strand
GACAGCTCGCTGGCGATATCCATCGCCGAGTTGCCCATCCCGACCACCACGATGTTCTTGCCACGCATGTCGACCGGATCGAACGGGTCGCCGTAGGCGTGACTGTGGAAGGCCGGGCCGTCGAACTCGCCCGGATACTCCGGGATGCGCGGGCTCCAGTGGTGGCCATTGCAGACGAACAGCACATCATAGAGCCGCGTCTCGCCGGTCGAGAGCTTCACCTCCCACAGGCCTTCAGCGGTGCGGCTCGCCTTCTCGACGGCGGTGTTGAAGGTGATCGTCTCGCGCAGACCGAAATGGTCCACGTAATCCTTGAAGTACTGGTGCAGCTGGGCGTGGTGCGGGAAGTCGGGCCAGTCGGCGGGGACCGGGAAGTCCTCAAAGGCCAGCCGCCACTTGCTGGTGTCGATATGCAGGCTCTCGTAGCAGGCCGACATGCCGTTGGGGTTTCGATAGTACCAGTTGCCCCCGACCTCGTCGGACATCTCGAAGCAGTCGTAGGGGACGCCCGCGTCCTTCAGCCGCTTGGCGGTGGTGAACCCGCTGCAGCCGGCGCCGATGATGCAGGCCTTGGGCAGACGTTCGGACACGGTGGCGCTCCCTGAAAAGTCAGTTTGATTATCGTTGGTCAGGGAAGGGTGTCCGGGCTTTCCGCGCGCGTCAACCGTGACGCTGGGGCGCCCTGGTCAGCGCTTGCCGCAGCGGGCGGTGCACTGGGCCCAGGCCGGGGCGCAGGTGTCCTCGTCGGCCGACAGGCAGAAGTAGTAGTCGCGGTTGCAGCTCTGGCGGCATTGCCTTGCGTCGCCGCGGGTGAGGGTCCCTGCCGGCGCCACGGGCGGTGGCAGGGGAACAAGCGCGGCCAGCGACCCGGCGTCATCCCCGCCGCTGTCGTCTTGCGGTCCACCGACCGGTCCGCGCAGCGCCGCCCCGGCCTCGCCCTGGACCGCGCGGATGCGGCCGCCGTCCTGCGCGCCCGCCGGCGCGGCGAGGGCCAGGGTTATAAGGGCGAGAAGGGCGAGGCGGCGCATGGCGCGACCCTGCCGCCGCTCGGTTAATGTCTGATTAACCATGTCGGCCTGTCACAGACGCAGGGGCCTTTCCGGCGGTCCATCCCGCAACAGGGCCGCCAGCAGGTCGCCAAGGCCCTCCGGAAAGATCGTCTCGGCGCTGGTCGCGATCTCCTCCGGCGCCCACCAGCGCAGAGCCTTGACCACCTGTCGTTCGAGCTCGGTCCAGTGGTGATCGACGACCTCCTCGTGCAGGGCCGCGGCCATGAAATAGTGTTCGACCAGCCTGCGGGGCTCGCCCTCGACGGTCAGCACATGTTCGCGGATCCAGACCACGGGGCCCAGATCGACCTCGGCGTGGCCTGTCTCCTCGAACAGTTCACGGCGGGCGGCGTCTTCCAGGGCCTCGCCCTCGTCGACGCCGCCGCCGACCGTGCACCACCAGCCGCCCGGGCCGGTGGCCGCGTCCTCGAACCGCATGAGCAGCAGCCGGCCGGCCGGCGAAAACAGCAACAACCGGACGGTCGGCCGCTCGCGGGGTTGCGGCGTCAGACCGTCCGCTGGGCCCGGTCCTTCTCGTTGGTCGACTTGATCATGTCCTTCACGGCCTGCCACTGGTCGTCGCCCCATTCGGTCATGCGGGAGAAGTTGCCGCCGCTGGCGTTGTACTGGCCGCCGTCGATGGCGATGGTCTGGCCGTTCACATACTCCGAACCCTTCGACAGCAGATAGACCGCCAGATTGGCCAGCTCGGCCATGTCGCCGACCCGGTTCATCGGGTTGCCGCTCATGTTCTGGTAGGCGCTTTCCTGCTGGCCGGGATTGAGCCGCGCGCTCATGCCCTCGGTGGGGAAGGGGCCGGGCGCGATGGCGTTGAAGCGGATGCCCTTGGGGCCCCACTCGACGGCCAGAGACTGGGTCATGACGTTGAGACCCGCCTTGGACATGGCGCTGGGCACGGTGAACGGCCCGCCGTTCCACACCCAGGTGGTCAGGATCGAGATCACGGACGCCTTCCTGCCCTCGGCGATCCAGCGCTTGCCGCACTCCAGCGTGACGAAGAAGGAGCCGCGGAAGACGATGTTGGCGATGGCGTCGAAGCCGCGCGGCGACAGGTCCTCGGTGCGGCTGATGAAGTTGCCGGCGGCGTTGTTGACCAGGCCCGTCAGCGCGCCGCCGTCGGCCCAGATCGTGTCGACCATGTCCTTGATCGCTTCCGGCACCCGGATGTCGCAGGCGATGCCGACGACCTTGCCCGGGCCGCCGGGATGGGCGGCCATCAGTTCCTTCGCGGTATCCTCGAGGATGTTGCCGCGCCGGCCGCAGATGTAGACCTCCGCCCCCAGCATCAGGCAGGCCTCGGCCATCACCTTGCCGAGGCCCGTGCCGCCGCCGGTGATCAGGATCCGCTCCCCGTTCATCAGGCCGGGGCGGTACATCAGGTCGTCGGGTTTGAAGGTCATGGCGTGTCTCCCTGTTTTGCCAAGAGGGGGGCGCATGACGGTACGTCCGTCAACGGGGATGCTAGACTGACCCCATGAGCGTCGCCTTCACCCGGGAAGAGGACTACGAGTCGGTCGCGGCCAATCTGCCCGACCGGCCGGTGTCCACCCATGCCAACCTCGTCACGCCGGAGGGCCTGGCCGCCATCGAGGCGGAGCTGGCCTCGGCGCGGG
>JBIKTU010000438.1:0-2684 GCA_044347965.1 Caulobacter sp. | reverse complement strand
TAGTCAAACGCCGCCACTGACATCCGCCTCCTGGCGCGTGACCCGGATGGCCTCCTCCAGGGTCGTGGAGCCGTCGAGGACGCGGGCGCGGGCGGCGGCGGCCAGATCTCCGGTCGCTTCGGCGCCGACGCGGGCGAGCACATCCTCATCGGCGCTTTCGGCGATCAGCCGCCGCGTACGATCATCAACGCGGATCGCCTCGTAGATGCCGACGCGGCCGGCGTAGCCGGTATTGTTGCAGGACGGGCAGCCCACCGGGCGCCAGAGCGGATGATCCGGCTCTATGCCCAGCAGACGCGCGGACTCAGGATCGGCCGGCGACGGCTGGCGGCAGTCGGTGCAGAGGCGGCGAACCAGCCGCTGGGCCACGACCAGACGCAGGGTGGAGGCCAGGAGGAAGGGCTCGATGCCCATGTCCCGCAGACGGGTCACCGCGCCGGCGGCGTTGTTGGTGTGAACCGTCGACAGCACGAGGTGGCCCGTCAGGCTGGCCTGCACCGCAACCTGGGCCGTTTCGGTGTCGCGGATTTCGCCGACCATGACCACGTCCGGGTCCTGGCGGAGGATGGCGCGCAGGCCGGCCGCGAAGGTCATCCCGACCTTGTTGTTGACCTGGGTCTGGCCGACCCCGTGAACGGCGTACTCGACCGGGTCTTCTATGGTCAGGATGTTGCGGCGGGCGTCGTTGAGCAGGCCCAGACCGGCGTAGAGGCTGGTCGTCTTGCCCGAGCCGGTCGGACCGGTGACCAGGATGATGCCGTTCGGCTCACGCAGCGCGGCCTCGAACGCGGCGTAGACTTCCGGCGACATGCCCAGGTCCTGCAGCTTAAGCCCGGCCTGATCCTTGTCGAGGATGCGCATCACAACCCGCTCGCCGCCCCGCGACGGCAGGGTCGAGACGCGCACGTCGAAGGCCCGGCCCGCGAGGGTCAGCGAGATCCGGCCGTCCTGGGGGATGCGTTTCTCGGCGATGTCGAGGCGCGCCATCACCTTGACCCGCGACACCAGCATCGGCGCGACGCGATTGGGCAGCGACAGCACTTCCTGCAGGATGCCGTCGACCCGCAGGCGAACCAGCAGCGCGGCTTCGTACGGCTCGATATGCACGTCGGAGGCGCCGCGCCGCACCGCCTCGGCGATCAGCCCGTTGATCAGGCGGATGATCGGCGCGTCGTCCTGCGGGTCGAGAAGGTCCGCCGTGGTCGGCAGGTCCTCGAGCATGCCGTCGAGCCCGGCGCCGAATTCAAGGCCGTCGGCGGCCTGAACACCGAGGCTGGCGTCGGCGTAGATCTCGGAGATCCGCCGGTCGAAGGCGGCGCTGGTCATGGACTCGACCGCCAGCGGCCGGCCGAGTGCACGGCGGACCTCGATCAGGGCGCGTGGATCCGCGCCCTCGCGGAGGCCGATCCGGGGCAGGTCGTCGGCTTCAAGCAGGATAACGCTGTGCCGCCGGGCGAAGGCGTAGGGCAGCGCCGGCTCCGACGCGGCGACGCTCATCGAGGGCCGCCCTGAAGGTCGCTCCCTGACGCCGGCGGCAGCGGCTCGGCGGCGATCGGGGTCGCGGCGGGCGACGTCGGCGGCGGCGGCGCGACCGGCGGCAGGGTCCGCAGGTAGTCCTGGACAAGCGCATCGAGCGCGTTCGCGCCCGTCCGGTCGACCAGGGCGGGATCGCTGCGGATGAAGTCGTATCGCGGCGCGGTGACCGCCTGGGCGTCTGCCGCGCTGTGGATGATCCTCGGGCGAATGAAGATCATCAGATTGGTCCGGCCGCCCGTCCGGGCGCGGCTCTTGAAGAGCCCCCCTACCACCGGGACCTCACTGAGGCCGGGCACCGCGTCGACAGACATGCGCTCGTTCTCGTCCAGGAGCCCGCCCAGAACGACGATATCGCCGTCATCGACCAGAACCGTGGTCTCCAGTTCACGCTTGTTGAAGATCAGCTCAGAGGAGCCCTTCGCCACGGGGCCCGCCACGGACGACACCTCCTGGCGCAGGGACAGGGTGATGCCGCCCCCGGCGTTGATCTGCGGCTTGACCTCCAGCTGGATGCCGACGTTCTGGCGCTGGATGGTCCTGAACGGGTTGCTGTTGGCGCTGCCCATCACCTCGCCGGTGGTGATCGGCACTTCCTGGCCGACCAGGAAGGTGGCCTCCTCGTTGTCGAGGGTCAGCACAGACGGCGTCGACAGCAGGCGCGAGCCGGTATCGCGGCGGACGGCGTTGACGATAACGCCGAAGATCGCGCCGTTGTCGAGCTGCCCCACCCCGCCGGTCAGCAGGCCGTTGGCGCCGAGCAGCGAGGACACGGCCGCCTCCCGCAGCGCGGCCAGGGTCAAGGAATCCTTCGGAAGGCTCTCTTCGCCGGCGACCGCGCCGGCCAGGGCCAGGATGTTGGGCGCGGTGTTGGAGTAGTTGGTGACGGCGAAGGGCACGTCGCCCTTGCCGCCGCCGAGGATGAACTGGACGCCGAGTTCCCGGGCCGCCGTGTCAGAGACCTCCACCACGATGGCCTCGACCAGCACCTGCTCGCGGCGCACGTCGAGCTTGGTGATGACCTCGGCGAGCATGCGCTGGGTGTCCGGCGGCGCGCTGATGACCAGGGCGTTGGCGCCGGGATAGCGGGCGATGCCCACGCGGAGGCTGCCAGCCGGCTGGGGGACCGCGGCTTCGACGGGCGCGCGGGT
>JBIKTU010000437.1:0-2685 GCA_044347965.1 Caulobacter sp. | reverse complement strand
GCTTCAACGCCGCCTACAGGGACGGTCTGCGCGACGCCATGCTGGCCCGGCTGGGCGTCATCAGTCAGGGCGACGAGGCCGATGTGGCCCTGGTCAACGCCGCCTTCCGCGCGCTGCAGATCGGCGGCGACCGGCTGCGCTGGGAGCCGTTCTTCTTCGACTGGTTCTGCGGCGAGGAGGGCAGGGCGCTGGCCGGCGTCAGGGGCGATCTCTATGCGCATGAAGGGTTCGCCGAGTTCCGCGCCCTGCTGGCCGGGTTCGCGCCGGCCCGGCCCGGGCGCCTCGCCCACCCGATGTTCGCCGCCGCCGAGCCGGAAGAGCTGCTGATCGAGGAGGTCGAGGCCATCTGGGCGCCGATCGCCGCGGCCGACGACTGGTCGCTGTTCGACGCCAAGCTGGCGCGGCTGGAACAGGCGCGGCAGGGCTGGGGTCTGGGCTGACGACGTGGACCTGCGGCCCCGGCGCCCGCAGGCCGCCACACCTGACGCCCCTGTTGGACGCTTCATGCTCCTGGCATGCGCAATCAGGCTGTTGCGTCGGGAAGGACCGGCGTTTTCGAAGCTCCGGTCTGGAATCAAACAAGCGTTCGCCTATACTCCGTGTTCATGGATCGACGTCGCTTGACCTGCCGCTGGGTCAAACCGTCACCCTCGCCAAAATGCCACGCCGGAGGATTCCCCATGGCCGACACCGCTGAACCGCTCGCCGACGCGCCGGCCATTGACGTCGATGCTCTGCGGGCGCGGTATCGCGCCGAGCGCGACAAGCGTCTGCGGGCCGAAGGCAACGAGCAGTATGTCGAGGTGAAGGGCGACTTCACCCGCTATCTCGATGATCCCTACGTCGAGCCGGGCTTCAACCGCGAGCCACTGACCGACGAGGTCGAGGTCGTCGTCATCGGCGGCGGCTTTGGCGGTCTGCTGGCCGGGGCCCGCCTTCGCGAGGCCGGCATCGACGATGTCCGCATGATCGAGAAGGGCGGCGACTTCGGCGGCACCTGGTACTGGAACCGCTACCCCGGCGCGGCCTGCGACATCGAGAGCTACGTCTATCTGCCGCTGCTGGAAGAGGTCGGCTACATGCCGGTCGAGAAATACACGCGCGCGCCGGAGATCCTCGACTACTGCCGGCGCATCGGGCGGCATTTCGATCTCTACCGCGACGTCTGTTTCCAGACCGAGGTGACGGACATGACCTGGGACGAGGCCTCGTCCCGCTGGATCATCCGCACCAACCGCGGCGACGCCATGAAGGCCCGCTATGTCGTCATGGCCAACGGCCCGTTGCACCGGCCCAAGCTGCCCGGCATTCCGGGCGTCGACAGCTTCAAGGGCCACACCTTCCACACCAGCCGCTGGGATTACGACTACACCGGCGGCGATCCGATGGGCGGCCTGACCGGGCTGGCCGGCAAGCGGGTCGGCATCATCGGCACCGGCGCCACCGCCGTGCAGTGCGTGCCGCACCTGGGCGAGACAGCCAAGGAACTGTTCGTGTTCCAGCGCACGCCCTCGTCGATCGATGTGCGCAACAACCGGCCGACCGATCCGGAGTGGGCCTCCAGCCTGCAGCCCGGCTGGCAGCAGCACCGGATGGACAATTTCAACGTCCTGGTCTCCGGCGGCTGGCAGAAGGAAGACCTGGTGTCCGACGGCTGGACCGACATCATCCGCAACCTCGGCCTGGCCGCCGCCCGCCGCGCCGCCAGGGGCGAAATGGGCCCGGGTGATCCCGCCGAGCTGCTGCAACTGGCCGACTTCCAGAAGATGGAGCAGATTCGCGCCCGCGTGGATTCCGTCGTCGCCGACCGGGAGAAGGCCGAGGCGCTGAAGCCCTGGTACAACCAGTTCTGCAAGCGGCCCTGCTTCCATGACGAATACCTGGCCACCTTCAACCGTCCGTCCGTCCACCTGATCGACACCGACGGTCGGGGCGTGGACCGGATCACCGAGACGGGCGTGGTCGTCGACGGCGTCGAGTACGAACTCGACTGCCTGATCTTCGCCACCGGGTTCGAGGTCGGCACCTCCTACGCCCGGCGGGCCGGCTACGAGATCACCGGCAAGGGCGGCGTCACCCTGAGTCAGAAGTGGGCGGACGGCGTCTCGACGCTGCACGGCATGCACAGCCGGGGCTTCCCCAACTGCTTCATTTTCGCCAACAGCCAGGCGGGCTTCACGGCCAACTACCCCCACATGCTCAACGAGCAGGGCAAGCACGCCGCCTGGATCATCGCCCGCTGCCGGGAAGAGGGCGCTGTGGCGGTCGAGGCGACCGAAGAGGCCGAGGCAGCCTGGGTGCAGGAGGTAATGGACAGCGCCATCCAGCGCCAGAAGTTCGCCGAGGAATGCACCCCGGGCTACTACAACAACGAGGGCAAGCCCTCGCCGCTGGCCGCCCGTAACGGTCCCTACGGCAAGGGCTCGATCGTCTTCATCCAGATGATCACCGACTGGCGCAAGGAAGGCTCGATGCAGGGGCTGGAACTGACGAAAGGCTGACGCCCGTCTGATCCGGTCGCCCGGCAGCGCCGTATCTCCCTTCAGAAGGAGACGGTTTTGGCCAGTCTAGCGACACCCTCGACATTCGAACGACGCTTCATGCGCGAGGCGATGCGCGCGCCGCTGCTCGCGGCCGACGACGAGCAGGCGCTCGCCCGCCGCTGGCGCGACGATCACGACGATG
>JBIKTU010000436.1:0-2690 GCA_044347965.1 Caulobacter sp. | reverse complement strand
CTTGTCGAGGACCTCGGTCACGCTGGGCCAGACGAAACCGACCCTGGCGGCGCGCTTGTTGAGCTTCACCGCCCGCGTCAGGGCGGGCAGGCCAACGGGGACGTCATCCAGAACGCCGGTGCGGGCCTTCTGGTCGCGTTCCTGCTGCTTGAGGGCCTCCCAGGCGACGACCTGTTCGCCGCTGGTGCGGTAGCGCTCATCGCCGAACACATGCGGATGACGGCGGATCATCTTGTCGTTGATGGCGTTCGCCACGTCGGCCAGGTCGAAGGCGCCCTGTTCCTCGGCCATGCGGGCATGGAAGACCACCTGCAGCAGCAGGTCGCCGAGCTCCTCCTTGAGGTCCTTCAGGTCATTGCGCTCGATGGCGTCGGCGACCTCGTAGGCCTCCTCCACCGTGTAGGGCGCGATGGTCGCGAAGGTCTGCTCCAGGTCCCAGGCGCAGCCGCCGTCCGGGTCGCGCAGCCTGGCCATGATCTCGACCAGCCTGAAGAGTGGATGGGCCTCAGGGGATGACGGGATTGACGACATTCGGGTTGGTCCCTGCCACGTCCTCGGGGGTCGGGGGCGGGAAGGTTCCGTCCTTGTCGCCGAGCTGACGCAGAATCTCGGCGTGTTTCGCCTCGGTCAGGGGATAGCCGATCATGCAGGCCGCCGCGAGCAGTCCGATGATACCCGGGGCCAGGGCATAGAGGATCTCCAGGCCCTGCATCGACAGCGGGGTGCTGTTGGCGGCGTTGACGGCGTCAAACCCGAGGCCGTCCAGCAGGAACAGGCTGCAGACCGCCAGCGCCGAGCCGACCTTCACGGTTCCGGTGAGGATCGCATAGAGCAGGCCGGTCCGGTCCTTGCCGGACTCCAGCCGTTCCTCGTCGCCGTAGTCCGCCAGCATCGAGCGCAGCAGAAGCGCGCCGGCCGAGTAGGGGATGCCCGCCGCCATCAGGAAGGGCACCGCCAGCCAGAAATTGCCGGCAGGGAGGGTGACAACCAGGAACTGGACCACGGCGTAGGTGACGCAGGCGGCGATCAGGGCCTTCGCCTTCCCGATCCGCTTGGCCAGGATGGTCCAGATGAAGCCGCCGAGGATGGCGGCCAGGAAGTAGAACAGCAGAAGCGTCGAGGCCTCCAGGAAGGTGAAGGCCTTCACCCGGGTGAAGTAGAAGAAGAACAGGGTCCCGGCGATCCCGGGGGCGAGGCCGGTCAACAGGTCGGCGCCCAGGATGCGGACCACGGTCGGCCGGCTGATCAGCCGGAAATAGTCCTTCAGCGAGGCCTTTTCGGGATTGGCGTCCTCAACCACGGGCGGCTCGGGCACGCGCCAGAGCGCCAGCAAGGCCATCAGCGGCAGCAGGACGACGATGAACCAGCCCTGGCCGGCGACGATCTCGGTCTCGCCATCCCCAAGGCCGATGCGGCTGAGCAGCAGCGGCAGGGTCAGGATGATGATCATCCCGATGACGTTGCCGGTCTGCCAGAAGGCGTAGATGCGGGACCGCTCATGGTAGTCGGTGGTCAGCTTCGAGGCCCAGGAGGTGTGCGCCAGGGTGGCGATCGACAGTCCGAAATAGACGACGATCAGCCAGAACCACAGATAGCCGGCCCCCACGCCCGGCTTGGCCATGAACAGCATGTAGATGGCCAGCATCAGGAAGGGGATGCTGATCGCCAGCCAGCCCTTGAAGCGGCCAAAGGACCAGCGCGTCCGGTCGAGGATGCCGCCGAAAACGGGGTCGAAGCCGATGTCGATCAGCCGCACCATGACGAAGGCCAGGCTGACCGCCGACAGGTTCACCCCCAGCGTCTCGGAATAGTAGTGCGGAAGTGTGATCACCAGCGGCAGGCCAAAGGCCGCCAGTGGAAGACATGGGGCGGCGAAGGCCGCGAGGGTCAGGAAAGATCGTCGGCCGCCGGCCATGTCGCCTCACTAATGGGTCGGCGAATTGGCATCGCCGTTCACCGGCCAAGAGACCGCGTGAACGGCGATGGAGCAAGCCAGAAGTTCTGCTACTTCGCGGCCAGCGAGTCCCCGCGGGCCACCTTGCGGGCGAAGCGGTCGAAGGTGGTCTCCGCGTCGCTCCAGGTACCGGCGGCGACGGTGTTGCGGAAGTCGCTCTCGTACCACCGATAGCTCACCGGAACCGCGCCGTCGGCGGACACCAGGGCGCCCGACAGCGTGGCGCCGCCAATACCGCGGCTCTGGTAGGACAGGCCGGGTGTGCGGGTCATCTGCCGCAGCGTCGGCCGGTTGGGCGTGGCGTCCTCGATGACGAGGTTGAGCACCGCGCCACCCGCGGTCAGTCCGCCGGAGCGTCCGAGCTCGCGCTCGAGCGATTCGCGCAGTTCGGCCTTCAGGAAGTCTAGATCGCGGGCGTCGACAGTGTCGGTCTTCTCGGCGAGTTCGGCGCCGATGTCGATGTTGATGGCCGAGATCCCGGCGGGGGCGGCCTGGGCCGAAACCGCCAGGGCGGCGGCGATCGCCGTTGTCGTCAGGAAAGTGGGCAGGCGCATGCGCTTGTCTCCAGGTTTCGTGGTCAGTCCCTCATGCCGAGAGTGGGCCCGGTCGGGCCTGTCCGCAAGAGATCGGCGCCGCCCGGCCAGCCCATTCCCCGGTCGGCTTCCTCAACGACAGGCTGGAGGGGCGGCCCCCGCGCCTCTAGGCTGGGACAAAACCGGACAGGGAGACGAGGACA
>JBIKTU010000435.1:0-2693 GCA_044347965.1 Caulobacter sp. | reverse complement strand
GATGGAGGACGCAGCGCCAAACGCCATCGTCAGAACGACGACGACCCCCGACAGACTAGTCGCCGCGATCACTCGCATGGCGCACCCAACCCGGAAAACCTGTTCCTCGCGCCATTCGTTAACGAGAAGGGTTAAGGACGCAACCCCGCTCGCGAGGCAGGAGAGCAGATTTTTCGCGGCGCGCCGATCGCAGCGAAGCTAGTGGCCCGGCCTCGGCTTGGGTTTGCGGTCGGGGAAGGCCTTTTCCAGACATCGCTTGTCCGGCTGCTGGCCGTGCTGCGGAAGCGCGTCGGACTTCGGGAAGGCGACAGTCTGCACGGGGCTCTGATGGGGAA
The DNA here is from genome assembly GCA_044347965.1 of Caulobacter sp. GTDB lineage: Bacteria > Pseudomonadota > Alphaproteobacteria > Caulobacterales > Caulobacteraceae > Caulobacter. The sequence goes on along the minus strand of JBIKTU010000435.1, from coordinate 2,358 downwards.
GGCCACGGGTCATTGGCGTCTCGTAACCTCACTGGTCAGGTGTCGTCAGGCGGCGGCGGTAAACAGGAGCGGGCCGACCTCGACGCGCACCTCCAGGCCTGTGGCGCCAGGATCGCCCAGGATCACCCCGCTGACCGGCGCCGCCTCCTGGGGTCGACGGCTGGCGGCGATCCGGATGAGATCAGCGGACTCGGCGATGCCATTGGTGGGGTCGAACTCCATCCAGCCGAGGCCGGGCAGGAAGACCTCGCACCAGGCGTGGGTGGCGCCGGCGCCGCGCAGGTCGCCGCTGTTGACGTAGCCGGTGACGAAATGGGTTGCGTACCCCAGCCATCGCAGGCTCTCGACCATCAGCCAGGCGAAGTCGCGGCAGGTCCCGCTGCCAAGCCGCAGAGTTTCCGAGGGCGTCTGGACGCCCTCCTCATGACGGGCGTGATAGGCGAACCGGTCGGGGATGGACCGGTTGAGGCGCAGCAGGAAGTCCAGGGCAGGCTCGCCGTGGGATCGCAGGTGGCCTGCCGCCCAGCGGAACACGCTGCCGTCAGGGTCTTCCAGCACCGGGGTGATGAACGGCGTCAGCACCACCCGATCCTCGACCGGATAGGCGATTGGCATTGCGGTGTGCGGATCGTCGGCCTTCAGGTAGGCGAGCGGCGCGGGAAAGCGGTCGATGACCAGGCGGTTGATGATCTGGAGGTGGTCGGCCTGGCCTTCCGGCGTGAACAGGCAGACGCAGTTGCCCAGAGGGTCGAACACCCAGCGCACCTCGCCCGGCGAGGACATGGTCAGCGAGGCCTCGACGACGCGGATGGCGTGGCTGTCCCGGGGCCGTAGCAGCAGGCGGTGCGCGCCGAACCCGACCGGGCGCTCGTAGCTGTAACGGGTCTCGTGGAGAATGGTCAGGCGGGTCACGGAGCGTGAACCCGCCGCGCGCGCCCCGGTTCCATCGAGACCAGGAGAGGAGCCTAGAGCGGGTGGACGTACACCTCGTTCCAGCCGATCCGATCCCCGTCGAACTCGACCAGATCGAAGCCCCGCATGCGGGTGGTCGAGCCGTCGGGCATCGACACAGTGCAGTACCAGCGGCCGCAGAAGCCATTCTCGATCGCCCAGACCGTCTCCGGCTCATAGGCCATCGGCGGCGTGGCGGCGAACAGGCCGGTCAGATAGGCGCGCAGCGCGTCATGGCCGACGATGCCGGCCGCTGTCTGAGGGTCCTTGTAGGTGCAGCCCGGCGCGTAGAAGCCGACCAGCGTCTCGACATCCTTGGCCGTCCAGGCGGCCAGCCAGCGGGCGTTGAAGTCCTCGATATCCATCACGCGCCCTCCAGAACGCGGGCGCGGTGCTGCGGCGTGAAGATCTCGGCGGGCAGCGCTTCCGGCCCCGCCATGACCGCGAAGCCGTGCGCGCCCAGGCTGGGATCGGCGTCGGTGCGCTCGAAGTAGCTGCGCCGACGGGCCTTCGCTTCCGGCCCGAACTCGGCGTCGATCACCGAGGTGATGCCGGCCGCGAAGCGCAACCGCCGCATCCGCTCGGCCCGCTCCTCGGCGTAGGCTCCGAAGGCCGCCGGGCTCCAGTCGTCGCCGCCCAGCAGGACGTCGCGCACCGTGCGGACGTCACGATAGGTGATCGACAGACCGAGGCCCACGATGGGGTCGTTCCAGCCGGCCGCGTCGCCGACCAGAACCACGCCCGGCGCGGCCTGGGTGTCGGTCCAGCTGTCGTTGTTGAAGTAGCTCAGCACGGGCCCGGCCGGCGTGCCGGCCGCGATGGTCTCCCCGGCCGGGCAGCAGTTCAGGCGGAAGGCCTCCAGAAACCTGCGCTGCCCCTCCGGCCCGCCGAAGCGCCCCTTCTGGTCCAGCGCGTAGCTGCCGTAGAGGCGGACCTTGTCGCCGCCCTGCGGGAAGGCGAGGAAGGCGAAGTCGTCCTCCGTGCCGATGGCCTGCAGGTCCTGGTCCCAGCCGCCCGCCCCCTCGACCAGCATGCCGGCGAACCAGTGGTGCGGCTTGTCCTGGTGCAGGGTGATGCCGGCCGTCTCGCGCACCTTGCTGGAGCGGCCGTCGGCGCCGACGATCAGCCGGCAGCGCACGGTGTGCTCGACATCGCCGTGCAGGAAGGTCACCGACGGCTCGGCCCCGGGGCTGACCGCCGTGACCAGCGCGCCGCGCAGCGTCCTCGCGCCCGCCGCCGTCGCGGCGTCGAACAGGGTCTGGGAATGGTGCGGATTGCCGATGGCCAGCGGCCCGGGCACGTTGGCGGCGAACATGCCCAGCGGCAGGGTCCTGGCCTCGGCCTCTTCCGGCGTGCGAGTCTCGTCATAGGTGATATGGCGGCCGATGTGGTGCCCGCCGGCCGCCT
>JBIKTU010000434.1:0-2700 GCA_044347965.1 Caulobacter sp. | reverse complement strand
CTTCTCGGCCGGCAGCACGATCTTGCAGCCGTTGATCGGGGCGATGAACGGCAGGCCCCAGGCCGTGGCGTGGTAGAGCGACGAGCAGGGCATGACCACGTCGAAGGCGGTCAGGCCGAAGGCGCTGGCCAGCCCCGCCGCCATGCCGTGCAGAACCACTGCCCGGTGGCTGTAGAGCACGCCCTTGGGATCGCCCGTGGTGCCGGAGGTGTAGCAGAGGAAGGCGCCGGCGTTTTCGTCGAAGCTGGGCCAGTCCAGGGCCTCGCCGCTCTGCGCCCCGATCAGGGTCTCGTAGTTCAGCGCCCCGACCGTCCCGGCGTCGTGGCTGTCGGCGTCCGACATCAGCACGAAGGTCTTCACCGTCGTGAACCGGTCCGCCAGGCGCTCGACGAGCGGGGCGAAGGTGCGGTCGTAGAAGAGGACCGTGCTCTCGGCGTGCTCCAGCACATAGACGATCTGGTCGTCGAAGAGGCGCGGATTGACCGTGTTGAGCACCGCGCCCAGGCCGGGGACGCCGTAGAACAGCTCCAGGTGCCGGTGGGTGTTCCAGGCCAGGCTGGCGATTCGGTCGCCGCTCTTCACGCCCAGCCCCTGCAGCGCCCGGGCCAGCTGACGGGTGCGCCGCGCCAGGCCCGCGTAGTCATAGCGGTGGACGCGGCCCTCGACGGTGCGGGAGACGATCTCCACGCGGCCGTGGGCGACCTCGGCGTGGGTCAGGATGTTGGTCGTCAGAAGCGGGACGTCCTGCATCAGGCCTGGGATCACGGCGCGTTCCTCATGGGTTTTGTGATTGGCGCTCAGGAACAGCGCCGGGCGGCCGCTGTCAATCCAGCCGGAAGGCCTCGCGGGCGGCCTCGCGCCAGGCCTTCACGATCCTGCCCCACCAGCGGATGCGTTCCTCGTCGGTGAGGCCGTCCAGGTCTTCAAGCCAGGTGATCATGCTGTCCACGAACAGGCCGAACATCGCGCCGGACGCCCGCTGCGCCCGTTCCTCGGCGCCGGGGGCGGCGTCCGGTCCGGGCCGAAACAGCGGCATCGAGGTCTTCGCCAGCGCCACTCGCAGCCTGGGCTCCCAGTCGAGCTGGCCCGACCGGCAGTTCTTCAGCACCAGCAGGAAGGGCGCCGGCTCCCGGCGCGCGGTGGCCAGCACATGGCGGACCATCGAACCGTAACCCTCCCAGGGCTGGACGAAGGCGTCATCGATGGCGGCTTCAACCCGCTGGAACACCGCCTCGACCAGCGCCTCTCGCGACGGGAACAGGCGGTAGAACAGCACCTTGGCAGCCCCGGCCGCCTCGGCGATGTCGCGCATGGTGGCGGCGTGCAGGCCCTTGTCCAGCAGCACGCGGGCGGCGACGGACACATACTCGGCGCGGCGCGCGTCATGGTCGACGCGCGGCTTGCGGCGAACAGGCGAGGGGAGCGGCGCGGCGTCGTCCATGGGGGTCCTGTAGCCCATCGAACCGGGCTTGCCGAATGAGACCGGGAGGTAACATACTGGTCCGCAGACGGCCATAGCCGCACCGGAGGACGCCATGAACCAGTTGGTCCGCAGTCTCGAGATCGAGGATCTCACCATCCTGCCGATGACCCCGACCATCGGGGCCGAGGTCGAGGGCATTGACCTGTCCCGGCCACTGGATGTCCGCACGGTTTCGGCCCTGCGTCGGGCGCTGCTGGACTGGAAGGTGCTGTTCTTCCGCGACCAGGACATCACAACCGAGCAGCACCTGGCCTTCGCCCGGAACTTCGGCGATCTGGAGGTGCATCCCTTCGCGCCGCAGAAGCCGGGCTATCCCGAGGTGCTGGCCATCACCCACGACGCCAACAGCCGGGGCAAGGAGAACACCTGGCACAGCGACGTCACCTGGCGGCTGGAGCCGTCGCTGGGCTCGATCCTGCGGGCGCTGGAGATCCCGCCGGTCGGCGGCGACACCCTGTTTGCCGACATGTACGCCGCCTACGACGGGCTCAAGGACGAGGTGAAGGCGAAGGTGGAGGGCAAGGTCGCCGTCCACGACTTCGTCAACTTCCGGAAGGGCATGCGCAAGCGCGGCGTGTCGGAGGAGGAGATCGCCGCCTTCGACAGGCAATATCCCAAGGTCGAGCACCCGGTGATCCGCACCCATCCCGAAACCGGCCGCAAGGCGATCTACGTCAACGCCGGCTTCACCCAGCATATCGTCGGGATGGAGAAGGCCGAGAGCGATGCGCTGCTCGCCCACCTCTACGCCCAGGCGGCGATCCCGGAATACCAGTGCCGGTTTCGCTGGACGAAGAACGCGATCGCCTTCTGGGACAACCGCGCCAGCCAGCACTACGCCGCCAGCGACTACTTCCCGGCGGTGCGGCGGATGGAGCGGGTGACGGTGGTGGGGGACCGGCCGTACTGACTCGGCTGCCGCACTCATGCTATCGTCTGACCAGCTAGTCAGGAGATTGGCATGGTCCGGAAGCAGACTCCATTGCGTGGCTTCTCCGAAGCTGATGGCAGCGTTTGGAAGCTCGAAGACGCCAAGGCGCGATTCAGCGAGGTCGTGCGGCGCGCGCAATCGATTGGGCCCCAACGGGTGACCGTGCGCGGCGAGCCGGCGGTCGTGGTCATCGATGCGGCTGAACTCGACCGACTGTTGCCGTCCTCGGAGCAGCTGTCTCTTGTCCAGTTCCTTGAAGGGCTCGGGCTTGATGACCTGGATCTGA
>JBIKTU010000433.1:0-2702 GCA_044347965.1 Caulobacter sp. | reverse complement strand
TCCCCGTCGAGCGCACACAGCCGAAGATCCGCCCGTCCCAGCGCGGGTCGCGGGTCAGCACCGCGCGGTAGCAGGCGTCCTGGTCCAGATCGATGGGGGCGTTGTCCATGGCTGGATCATCGGCGGATGGGAGGCGGGAGTCTCGCGGTTTTCGGACTCTGTTGGTGAGGGGGAGGGGATGAGCGCGTTGCGTGCTTCGACACGCACCCTGCGGGTGCTGCGCAGCATGACGTGAGGGTGTAGCCTTCCAGGTACGTCATCCTGAGCAGCCGCGAAGCGGCGTGTCGAAGGACGCACGGCGAGCGCCACGCATGGGGAGGCGCCGGGCAAGTCGGACCCAAGGCAATCAACGGTTGAGAATGCTCTGGAAGTTCCGCAAGGTCTGCAGAAGCTAGGGAGACGCACATGAAGGAACTGCCGGCAATACTGGCGCGGGGGGAACGTGCGCGGCTCTTTCCCGTGCTTGCCGAAACGTCGAAGGAAGGCCGTACGCTTTCGATTTTCCTCGCTTGCTTCCAGAACGTAGACGAGTTCAGTCGCTCCCTGCTGTCTACCTTGGGCGTACGAGCCGGCAGCAGAGCTCGAATCGAGACCTTCACTGAGGTGGAACTGAGGAAGGCGAACGGCGCCAGCAAATACCGTCCAGATGGTCTTATCCAGATTACGACCGGGTCAAAGGTCTGGTCTGCTTTGGTCGAGGCGAAAGTTGGGCGCTGATCACGCTATCGAATCAGTTCGCGCCGCTACCCTCCCACCATCCGGTCGCCATCAGCAGCGTCGCGCGCAAGAAGGCTGAGTTGTTTCACTGGTCCTGGATGCACGTTGTGACCGAGGCCGCTCTGCTGGTCTCCAACGGAGACGTCGCCGACCGGGATCAACAGATCATCTTACAGGAAATGAACCGCTTCCTGCTGGATGCCAGTTCAGGTGTGAAGGGCTTCGAACAGATGCCTGCCGCATGGACGGAGATGGTGGGCAAGGTCCAGGCGGGCGGGAAGATCCTCGCCAATGCAGAAGACACCAAGGAAGTGATCGGGGCTTGGCACCAGGAGGTCGGCGACCTCAGCCTCGTCCTCAGCCGGCTCTTGGAAACCGAGGTTCAGGTTCAAATGTCCCGCGCCCAGGCGGCCGATCCGGCGTTACGCCAGAAAGAGGCGCAAGCTGCCCTCTCCTCAGACGCCAAGCTTGAAACGACTCTGCTAATTCCCGACGCAGCCGCCCCTATTGAGGTGTCTGCAGACCTACGCAGCCGCTCGATCTCAGCTTCGATGTGGTTGCGCGCTCCGGATGACAAAAAAACCACCAAGGCGCGTCTCAATTGGCTGCTTGGGCAACTTCAGAAATCTGAACCCAGCGGCGTCCACATCAGAATGAACTGGCCTGGGAAGACAGCGGCAACCCAGCATTCACTCAAAACGCTCCGAGAGACGCCAGAGGTTGCGGACCGAGCTGGATCGGCCGTCACGTCATTCCGGGTGCTGCTGGTCAAGGACCTCGGCGGCCGGTTCGCTCAACGGAAGAACTTCATCAGCGATCTCGAGGCCATGGTATCGGACTTCTACAAGCAAGTCGGCGTGAACCTCCGCGCTTGGCAAGCCAAGGCTCCGAAGCTCAAGGCCGAGCCAGATGCTGTTACTCCCGAAGCGCTCAGAGAAGAAGCGGAGCAAGATGCACTCGGTCGTGAGGGATAGCCCCCCTCACCGCACAGGATCAACCCGCACCAGCAGGTCGAGATAGCCGTCGCGGATGCGGGTGCTGACCTTGGGGTTCACGCCGGGCAGCCGCACCATCCACATCGTCTGCACCGGCCCGGTGGAGTCGCGGTTCGGCTCGCCCTCCATGCCGAGGCAGGCGGTCAGCCGACGGTCGAGCTCGGCCTTGATCTTCACGGCCGCGTCCGCCGGCAGGGGCGTCTTGCTCGAGCACATGTAGATCGGCGAGAAGGTCAGCGTCGACACCGTGCAGTCCTGCAGCCCGCCGACCCGGACGCTGCCGATCGCCTCGAAATCCTTCACCTCGCCATAGAGCGAACCAAAGCGCGGGGTCTCGGCGCCCGCCCCCATGATCCTGTAGACCGCCTCGCACACCACCTCGGCCCGGGCCGGCGTGGCGATGAGCGCGCACAAGGCGGCAAGTGTCAGAATGCGCATGGCCTGGCCCCCGGTCGTCCACGGATCGTCGCCCGGCCGGCCGCCGCCTGCATCACCAAAAACGGGGGTCCCGTTTGCTCAGATCCGCGCGGTCAGCCACGCCTCGAACTGCTGGCCCGGCAGGGCGCCCGCCACGCGATCGGCGATCTTTCCGCCCTTGAACACCGCGAGGGTCGGAATGCTGGAGACATTGTACTGGCGCGACAGACCCGGGGCGGCGTCGACGTCGATCTTGATGAAGCGGGCGCGGGGCTCGTGGCGCGCGGCGGCGGCCTTGAAGGTCGGGGCGAAGGTCCGGCAGGGTCCGCACCAGGCAGCCCAGAAGTCGACGACCAGGGGGATGTCGCTGCGCGCCGCGTGTTTCGCGAACCGCGCCTCGCTCAGCGCCACCGGCTCGCCGGTGAACAGCGGCGTCTTGCACTGGCCGCACTTCGGGTCGTCGGCCAGCCGGGCGGCCGGCAGACGGTTCACGCCATCGCAGGCGGGGCAGACGACGTGCAGGGCATCGGTCATGGTCAGATATTGGGCGTCCGCGCGCCGGGTTCAATGACC
>JBIKTU010000432.1:0-2707 GCA_044347965.1 Caulobacter sp. | reverse complement strand
CCCTCGCCGCCGGAGCTTTCCAGCTGCTTCTTGCACCAGTCGACGGGGGCCGAGCCGACGCCGTGGCGGGTGAAGACGCCCGCGCAGCTCGTCCCCGGCGCGAACCGCATGACCAGCAGGTCCGGCCGCTCGTGCTTGTAGAAGCCGGCCCGGCCGATGCCCATCTGGACGCCGGCGATCGGAGCCATCTTCGGCATGGCGACGGCCAGCGGGGATACCTTCAGGCCCGGCTTGCCCGGCGTGGGGGCGGCCTCGGGTTCCGCCGCGGCGGCCTCGTCCTTGCCGGGCCGGCGCAGGCCGCGCTTGATAGCGGTGGTCAGCGGATCGAGCACGGCGTGGGCGGCCGCTTCAACAGGCTTGGCGGCCGCTTCCAGCGCCCGGGACGCCGAAGATTTCGTCGGGGGCTTGGTCATTTCTGGGCCGGCGCGGTCTTGGCGGGCGCCGCGGGCTCGGCCTTGTCGGCCGGCGCGGCCGGCTCGGCAGGGGCGGGGGCGGCGGGGGGCGGCGGAGCGGAGGCCGGCTCCCGCGGCGCGCCGGGCACGTCCTGGCCCTTGCCCAGCAGCGGCTCGATCTTCGCCTTGCTGCGCAGGGTCTCCAGCAGTTCGCGCACCTCGTCGTAGGTCAGGAAGCGCACGATCTGCGGCCGGGCGGCCTCCAGGGTGATCGGGGCCTCCTGGCGCTTTTCCTCGACCCGGACCAGCGCGAATCCGCCCTCGACCGGGAAAGGACCGATCAGGTCGCCGGCCTTGGCGTTCTTGAGGGCCGCGACGTAGCCTTCGGGCATCACATCCAGGGTGAAGAAGCCGCCGAAGTCGCCGCCGCTGAAACGGGTGGCCGCGTCGATGGAGCGTTCCATGGCCAGGGCCTCGAACGAGGCGCCGGCGGCCAGCAGCTTCTTGACCTCCTCGGCCTGGGCCTGGGCGCCGACGACGATCTGGCGCGCCTTGACCTCTTCCGACTGGCGGGAGAGGCGCAGCTGCTCCTGATAGAGCTCGCGGATGGCGTTTTCGGTGACCTTCTTCTCGACCACGCCCTCAACGACCATGTCGGCGAGAATCCGCTGGCGGGCGGCTTCCAGGCGCTGTTGGGCGACCGGGTTCTTGTCCAGCTTCATGCGCACGGCTTCGGCGGCGAGCAGGCGCTGGTCGATGACCTCATCCAGCACGCGGCGGAACAGGTCGGAGGAGATGTCGAGCGGCTCGCCCTCGCCGATCAGGCCCTGGGCCACGGCCTCGCGCTTCACGTCCGAGGACCAGACGGTGTCGGCGTCGACGCGCGCCACGGCGGTGTCCCCGGGCTCGGGCGGTTTCTCCGACCCCTTGGGCTGCCCGCAGGCGGCGAGGGTCAGGGCCAGGCCGATGGCCAGGATCGCGTTCCGGGCGCCGTGTCGGGCGGTCTTCATGACGGGCTTCTCTCCGCGGAAGGGTCAGTCAGGCTCCCTAGCGCGGTTTCCCCGCGAACGGAATGACGTCGCGCCCCGGACGCGAGCCGCTATGGTCGTCGCCTCCGCCGCAACCGACGACGAACCATGACCCTTCCGACCGATCCGCCCTCCAATGCCGCCAACATGGCCTCGCCGTCCTACCGACTGGCGGCCCTCGACCAGGACTTCCTCCTGGGCGGGTCGATGCGCGGCGTCCGCTTCCTGCTGGAGTTCGCCAAGGCCGACGAGGCGCTGAAGGCCTGGGGCGTGCGCTCCACCATCGTGGTGTTCGGCAGCGCCCGGGTGCAGGAGGCCGGCGCCGGCGCGCATGGCCGCTGGTATGACGCCGCCCGCGCCTTCGGCCGCATCGTGTCCGAGCGGGGCGGGGCCATCGGGGGCGGGCAGGGGCCTCGCGACAATGTCATCGCCACCGGCGGCGGTCCGGGAATCATGGCGGCCGCCAACCGCGGCGCGGCCGACGTCGGCGCGCCGTCCATCGGCTTCAACATCACCCTGCCCCATGAGCAGGAGCCCAATCCCTGGTCGACGCCGGAGCTGACCTTCCGCTTCCACTACTTCGCCATGCGCAAGATGCACCTGGCCATGCGGGCCAACGCGCTGGTGGTGTTTCCCGGGGGGTTCGGGACGCTGGACGAGCTGTTCGAGATTCTGACCCTGCGCCAGACGGAGAAGTCGCCGCCGATCCCGATCGTTCTGTTCGACGAGGCCTACTGGCGCTCGGTGATCGGCTTCGACGCCCTGATCGAACACGGCATGATCGCGGCGGAGGACATGCGGCTCCTGCGCTTCGCCGAGGACGCCGAGGGCCTGTGGGCGCAGCTGCTGGCGTGCGGCCTGCGGCCGGGGGAGAGGGTTTAGGCTGCAGGCAGCAGGGACAGGTTAAGGTGTCCCTGCAGGGACACCTTAACCTGTCCCCGTCCCGTGTCTCCGCCGCCACAAGGGTTCGCTCCGGCGGGGCGTCGCGTTGACACTCGGGTGGCCGCTGCTTAAGTCTCCGGCGCGCCGAAACGGGCGGACTTTCAAGGGGCCGAGAGGCCTTGGCGAACCCCGACGCCGCCGCCGCGCGCTGCTTTCACTGGATATCTGACCTGATGCTCGGCTTCGCAAAGAACCTCTTCGGCTCCTCCAACGACCGCAAGGTCAAGGCCATGCAGGCCAGGGTCACGAAGATCAACGGGCTGGAGCCGCAGATGTCGGCGCTCAGCGACGACCAGCTGCGGGCCAAGACCGACGAGTTCAAGGCGCGTCTGGAGAAGGGCGAGA
>JBIKTU010000431.1:0-2715 GCA_044347965.1 Caulobacter sp. | reverse complement strand
ATCGAACCCGGACTCACGGGCGTCGTGGGGCCGAACGGCTGCGGCAAGTCGAACCTGCTGGAAGCGCTGCGCTGGGTGATGGGGGCAAACTCCGCCAAGGCGATGCGCGCCGGCGGCATGGACGAGGTGATCTTCAACGGCACCGGCTCGCGCCCCGCGCGGAACCATGCCGAGGTCACCCTGACCATCGACAACAGCGACCACACCGCCCCCTCGCAGTTCAATGACCACGCCACCATCGAGGTGGTCCGCCGCATCGATCGGGGCGAGGGCTCGACCTACCGCGTCAACGGCCGGGAGGTGCGGGCCCGGGACGTGCAGCTGCTGTTCGCCGACGCCTCGACCGGGGCCAACTCGCCGGCCCTGGTCCGTCAGGGCCAGATCAGCGAACTGATCGCCGCCAAGCCGCAGAACCGCCGCCGCATCCTGGAAGAGGCCGGTGGCGTTTCGGGCCTGCACACGCGGCGGCATGAGGCGGAGCTGCGGCTGCGGGCGGCGGAAACCAATCTCGGCCGGCTCGACGACATCATCCGCGAGCTGGACGCCAACCTCGCCCGCCTGCGTCGCGAGGCCCGGGCGGCGGAGAAGTACCGCAAGCTGTCCGCCGAGATCCGCGCGGTGCAGGGTGCGGTGCTGTTCGCCCGCTGGACCGAGGCCCGCGACACGCTTGTTCGGGTCGAGGCGGAGAACACAGAGTCGATCCGCGCTGTCGAGGACACCGCCCGCGCCGCCGCCGCCGCCCAGACCGAGGCGCTGAAGGCCGAGGAGGCGATCAGGCCGCTGCGCGAGGAGGAGACCGTGGCCGCCGCCGTGCTCAACCGGCTGGCCATCGAGAAGGACCGGCTGGAGCGCGAGCATGAGACCGCCGCCGCCGAGGTCGACCGCCTGACCGCCGAGCTGGCCCGCATCGACGCCGACGCCGCCCGCGAGGCCCAGATCGTCGAGGACGCCGGCGTGGCCCTCGAACGGCTGGCCGCCGAGCTTCAGGTGGTCGAGGCTGAAGTGGCCTCCGCCCCTTCGCGCCTGCCCGAACTCCAGAAGATGCTGGCGGAAGCGGAAGAGGCCCGCGCCAAGGCGGACCGCGAGGTCGAGACCCTGGCGGCCGGGGTCGCCGCCGACGAGGCCCGCCGCCGCGCCGCCCAGGCGAGGCTGGCCGACGCCGAAGGTAGGCTGAACCGCACGGTCCGCGCGCTGGACCAGGCCAAGGCCGACCGCGCCGCCGTCGGTCCGGCGGTCGATCCGCAGACCGAACAGGCCGCCGCGACGCTGGCCGCCGCCGAGGCCGCCCTTGCCGCCGCCCGCGCCGCGCAGGAGGCGGCCGAGACCGACCGCAGCGACGCCGCCCGCGCCGAGGGCGCCGCTCGCGACGCCGCTCGCCAGCTGGAGGACCGCCTCGGCCGGCTGAAGACCGAGGCCCGGGGCCTCGCCCAACTCTCCGCCCCGCGCGGCAAGACCGGCTTCGCGCCCGCTCTCGACGCCGTCACGCCGGACCGCGGCTACGAGGCCGCTCTGGCCGCCGCGCTGGGCGACGATCTGGAAGCGGCGCTGGACGCCAAGGCCCCCGCCTACTGGGGCGGCAGCGATGCGCAGGGGCCGACCTGGCCGCAGGGCGCCACGCCGCTGGCCCCGCTGATCAAGGCCCCGCCGGCGCTTGCCGCGCGGCTGGCCTTCACCGCCCTGGTCGAGCGCAGGGACGGCGAACGGCTGCAGAAGGCCGGCCTGCCCGCCGGCGCCCGGCTCGTGTCCCGCGAGGGCGACCTGTGGCGCTGGGACGGCTTCACCGCCCGCGCCGAGGCCCCGCGCCCGGCCGCCATCCGGTTGGAGCAGCGCACGCGACTGGCCGAGGTCGAGGCCGAGATCGAGACCCTGACTCCGGAAGCCGACGGGGCGCTGGAGGCCCACAAGGTCGCCCGCGCCCGCATGCTGGCCGGGGAGGACGCCGTGCGCGAGGCGCGCCGCAAACCGCCCGAGGCCGAGCGCGCGCTGCAGACCGCCCGCCAGGCCGTCGAGCGCCTGGCCCATGAGGCCGCCCGCCGCGACGCCCGCGCCCAGTCGCTGGACGAGACCATCGCCCGCTTCGAGGCCGAGAAGACCGAGGCCGAGGCTGCCCTCGCCGCCGCGAAGGCCGACGCATCGGACGACGGGACGGCCGAAAACCTCTCGCCGATGCTGGACGCCGCCCGCGCCACGGCAGTCGCCGCCCGCGAAGCCGCCGCGCAGGCCCGCGCCGCCGTCGACATCGAAACCCGCGAGCGGGACGGCCGCAGCCGTCGCCTGGAAAGCCTGCGCCGCGATCGCGACGACTGGTCCCGCCGCGCCGCCGCCGCCGCCAAACGCACCGAGGCGCTGGCGCAGGCCCGGGTGACCACCAACGCCAACCTCGAGGCCGCCCGCGAGGCTCCGGCCACCCTGTCGGTCCGCACCGGCAGGCTGCTGGACGAGTACGCCGTCGCCGAGGCCCGTCGCGCGGCGTCGACCGACGCGCTGGAACAGGGCGAGGCCGCCCGCCTGATGGCGGACCGCGCCGCCCGCGCCGCCGAGGCCGCCGCCGCCCAGGCCCGCGAGCATCGCGCCGGCCTCGCCGCCCGCCTGGACGCCGCCCGCGAGCGCTTCGGCGAGATCGCCGGCAACATCCGCGAGAGCGCCAAGATGGAGCCCGAGGAGCTGGGCCGCTCGATCGCCGACGAGGCCGTGGCCATCCCGTCCAACGCCGGC
>JBIKTU010000430.1:0-2729 GCA_044347965.1 Caulobacter sp. | reverse complement strand
GGCCAGCTGCCAGCGCACCGCGTTGACGGCCATGACGAGCCTCAGACGCCAGGGCGCCCTCGGCAGATCGGCCTCCGAGGCCTCCCCGAGCGTGAAGCCGACCCCGCCGACGCGATTGAACCAGGCGTCGCGGGCGAAGTCATAGGCGCCGGGGCTGGCCGGGGCCGGCGGCGGCCCGATCATGGCGCGGAGCCGAATCGCGGTTCCCGGCGCCACGGCGGGTTGGTCGCGCAAGGTGACCCGCACCCGGACCGGGGTTGCGTCCGGCGCCAGGCCCTGGATGGCTGTCGGCGCGATCAGCAGGCGCAGGCCCGAGGCGCCGGGGCTGGCGACGTCGACGACCCAGCCCTCGACGATTCGCGCCCGCTGCTCGACCGGCGCGACCGGCGCGGCGACCTGCAGCGTCCGGATACGTCCTGACAGAAAACCGGCCGCGGTGAAGGCCAGCAGCGCCGCGACCACCAGTACGCCCGCCCGGCCCAGGCGCCTTGCCGCGGCCACCGCCGCCACGGCGGCCAGCATCAGCCCCGCCGCCACAGGCGTGGCGGGCTCGACCCTCAGCGTCATGTAGCCGGCGCATCCGAGGCCAAAAGCCACCGGCGCCCACAGCGTCCAGCGATCAACCTGGTCGGCGATCTCGGCGCGCAGAACGGCGAGGCGGTGCGCGACCCGGCGACCCATGCTAAGAGCCGCCGCCTCATCCCCCGGCCCCATCGAGATGTCCGACTCAAAGCCCGTCGTCACCCGTATCGCTCCCTCGCCCACCGGTTCGATGCACATCGGCACCGCGCGAACGGCGCTGTTCAACTACCTTTACGCGAAACACTGCGGGGGACAATTCCTGCTGCGCATCGAGGACACCGATCGTGAGCGGTCCACCGAATCCGCGGTGCAGGTGATCTTCGACGGCCTTGCCTGGCTGGGCCTGCCCTTCGACGGCGAGCCGGTGTTCCAGTTCGCGCGCGCGGAGCGTCACCGGGAGGTGGTCCTGCAGCTTCTGGCGGCCGGCAAGGCCTACCGGTGCTGGCTGTCCGGCGACGCCCTGACCGACGCCCGCGACAAGGCCAAGGCGGCCGGGCACGCCCTGCGCTCGCCCTGGCGCGACCGCGAGCCGCGTCCCGAGGATCTGTCAAAGCCGCACGCCATCCGTTTCCGCGGGCCGCTGAACGGCGACACCGTGGTCAGGGACCTGGTCCAGGGCGAGGTCACCTTCCGCAACCGCGATCTGGACGATCTGGTCCTGCTGAGAGGCGACGGCGCGCCGACCTACAACCTGGCCGTGGTTGTCGACGACCACGACATGGGCGTCACCCACATCATCCGGGGCGATGACCACCTCAACAACGCCGCCCGCCAGACCCTGATCTACCAGGCGATGGACTGGGAGGTCCCGGCCCTGGCCCACATCCCGCTGATCCACGGCGAGGACGGCGCCAAGCTGAGCAAGCGCCACGGCGCCACGGCGGTGACCGACTTCGCCACGCTCGGCTACCTGCCCGAGGCCATGCGCAACTACCTGGCGCGCCTGGGCTGGAGCCACGGCGACGACGAGCTGTTCAGCGACGCGGACGCCATCGCCTGGTTCGACATCGCGCACGCCAACAAGGGCGCCGCCCAGCTGGACTGGGCCAAGCTGGCCCACGTCAACGCCCACTACATCCGCCTGGCCGATGATTCGCGGCTGACGGATCTGGTCGCCGACGTGTTCGCGAACCGGGGGGAGCCGCTCGACGACGCCCGACGGGCCCAGGCGCTACGCACCATCCCGCTGGTCAAGGAGCGGGCGAAGACCATCGTCGAACTGGCCGACCAGCTGGTTTTCGTGTTTCAGGCGAGGCCGATTGTGCTGTCGGAAAAGGCACTGGGCCTGTTGACCGACGAGACTCGCGACCGCCTGCGGCGCCTGTCCGATCAACTTGCCGCGACCAATGACTGGAGCGCCGAGGCCCTGGAAACGCTGCTGAAGGCCTTTGCCGAGACCGAAAGTGTCGGATTCGGCAAGTTCGGGCCTGCCCTGCGCGCGATTCTGACCGGCGGGAGCGCATCGCCTGACCTGCATCGCACGCTTGCGTCGCTTGGTCGCGATGAGGCGATGGCGCGTCTTAACGATGCGCTTTCACCGCTCGCGTAAGGCGCTATAACCACGCTCAAACGTCCGTTTGGGCGATCTGTGTGTTTCTGACGAAAAGGGATCAGGCATGACCGACAAGGCGGTGCTCACGATCGGCGACAAGACCTTCGACCTTCCGATCCTCAAGGGGTCGACAGGGCCGGACGTCGTCGACGTGCGCAAGTGGTACGCGGACTCCGACACCTTCACCTTCGACCCGGGGTTCACCTCCACCGCCTCGTGCGAGAGCAAGATCACCTTCATCGACGGTGACGCCGGCGTGCTGCTGCACCGCGGCTATCCGATCGACCAGCTGGCCGAGAAGTCGAGCTTCCTGGAGGTCTGCTACCTGCTGCTGCATGGCGAGCTGCCGACGGCGGCCGAGTTCAGCGCGTTCGACCACAACATCACCTACCACACGATGTTGCACGCCCAGTTCGACCGCTTCTTCGAGGGCTTCCGCCGCGACGCCCACCCGATGGCGGTGATGACGGGCGCGGTCGGCGCCCTGTCAGCCTTCTATTCGGACAGCATCAACGTCGATGACGCCCGCGAGCGCGAGATCAGCGCCCATCGCCTGATCGCCAAGATGCCGACCATCGCGGCCCGCGCCTTCAAG
>JBIKTU010000429.1:0-2740 GCA_044347965.1 Caulobacter sp. | reverse complement strand
ACACTACGTTTGGGTTGTGAGGCGGTTCTGCCGCCTCTGCCCTTCCTGGGCGTTTCCTCCCTAATGAACTGCGGCGGCTTCGGCCGCCGCTTTTTTTTGGCCTGGGCCTCAGCGTGAGTGCGCGGCTCTACACCTCCCCGCCATGGCCCGACTTGTTCGGGCCATGACGAAAAGGGGAGCGTTGTTCAGTCCTACGCCGGCGCCAGCGTCGGCCAGCGCTCGGCCAGCACCTGCGTCAGCCGCGCCACGTCCGCCGTCAGCGTCGCCAGGCCCTCGGTCGGCTCCAGCGTCTTCTCGTCCATGTAGATCGCGCGGCTGATCTCGATCTGCAGGGCGTGGGTGCGTTCGGCGGGCTTGCCGTAGTGCTCGGTGGTGTAGCCGCCGGCGTAGGGGGCGTTGCGGGCCACGCGGTAGCCCATGCTCTCCAGCTCCCGCTCCACCAGGTCGGTGAGCTTGCGGGTGCAGGCCGCGCCGAAGCGGTCGCCCAGGACGATGTCGCAGCCCTTGCCGTGGCGGGGCGTCACCGCCGTGCGGGCGGCGGCCTCGGGCATGGAGTGCCAGTCGATCAGCACCGCCAGGCCGTGGGTGGCCTTCGCGCGCTCCAGCAGGGCCGACAGCGCCGCGTGGTAGGGCTGGTGGGTGGTCTCCACCCGGGCCCGCGCCTCGGCGAAGGTCAGCTTGCGGGCGTAGATCTCCCGCCCCTCGGCCGCGACCCGGGCGATGGCGCCCAGCCCCGCGGCCACCCGCGCCGACCGCGCCCGGGCGAAGGCGGGAAGCTCGTCGGAGAACATGGTCGCGTCCAGTTCCCAGGGCTCGCGGTTCAGGTCCATCCAGGCCCGCCCGTGACGGGCGAGGATCAGGCCGGCGCCATGCCCGGCGGCCGGGGCGATGATCTGGTCGACCAGCGCGTCCTCCGACCGCCGCAGCAGGTCGCTGTGCAGCGCGGAGGCCTCCAGCATCGCCGGCGGGTAGTGGCGGCCCGAGTGGGGCGAGGCGAACACCAGCGGGGTCGGCGGCGGGTCGGCGGCGATGATGTGGAAGGGCGGTTCGCCGGGCGCCGGGTCAAGGTCGGGAAGATTGTCGGGCCGGGCGTCCATGGCGCCATGATGGCGGGGCGAAGCGGTCGCGGTCAAAGTCTTTCCGTCCCCGATTCCGCCGGGGTTATCCCCAGCCGGCCGGTCGCCCGGGCGGCGAGGTTCATCGCGCCTTTACGCCTCGGCCGCTAGGGTTCGTGTCCGTTTCATCGGGGGCTGACGACCAGACATGCCGCGCATCCTTCTCGCCGAAGACGACGATTCCCTGCGCAACTTCCTGGCCCGGGCGCTGGAGCGCGCCGGCTACGAGGTCACCGCCTGCGCCGACGGCGAAGAGGCCCACGCCGTCCTCGACCAGGACTGGGATCTGCTGCTGACCGACATCGTCATGCCGGGCATGGACGGCATCGAGGTGGCCCGCCACGCGGCCGCCCGCCACCCCGGCCTGCGCATCATGTTCATCACCGGTTTCGCCGCCGTGGCCCTGACCGCCGGCGAGCGCGCCCCGGCCGGCGCCAAGGTCCTGTCCAAGCCCGTCCACCTCCGCGAGATCGTCCAGGAAGTGGAACGGATGATGGCCGCCGCCTGAAACTCTCCGAGAGGGCGGTTGCGCGACGCCGAAAGCGCCGCTATATCCCCGGCCTCCCCGGATATGGATGCGTAGCTCAGCGGGAGAGCACCTCGTTGACATCGAGGGGGTCACTGGTTCAATCCCAGTCGCGTCCACCATCCTGCTTCGCGCTCCGCGCTTCGCAGGACAAGTCCCGGGCTATCAGTCGAAGCAGGATGCCCTGCGTAGCCTTGGCGAAGCAGGGCTGACGGGCTCCTACCGCCCGCCCCGCTCCCGCCAGGCCAGCACGCCGCCCCAGGCCAGGGCCGCCAGCAGGGCGTAGCTCCAGACCAGGTAGGCGGTCAGGTAGGCATAGACCCAGATCCGCAGGTCGATCATCACCGCCACATGGGTGGCCGTGGTCAGCAGCTGGAAGGCGGCCATGGCCATCAGCCATCCCTGTCGCCAGACCAGCGCCATCGCGATGAACAGCGACACGGCCACGACATCGAGCGCGAAGATCGCGTACTGCGGATTGATCAGGTCGTCGCGGTCCTGCAGCGCCGCCGAGGCGATCCAGGCGACAAACACGCCCGCCGCCGCCCAGCGCTGCGGCCGCGCGCCGGGCCAGGCGGCGAACAGGCAGACCGCGACCATCAGGGCGGCGCCGATCTGCGCGGCGGTGGTGACGAACAAGGCCGGAGTCCCCCTTCGGACACTCCGGCCAGTAGGTCGTGATTTGGTGGCGGCCGTAAGGCGTTACGCCGCCTCGGGCCGACGGGCGGACGCGGCCACCCGGAGACGACCGCGGGGCCGGACCAGGTTCTCCTCCGGCTTGTCCACGCCGCCCAGCGCGATGGCGCCCAGACCGATCTGGTGCTGGACCTCGTGCAGCTCGCGGTGGGTCTCGACAATGCCGCGGCGGGCCTCGGCCAGGGCGACGATCGTCTCGGTGGTGCGGTCGATGACGTTCTGACCGACGACGGCCGACAGATTGGCGTCGATCCGGGCGGTGGGCAGCATGGCCGTCAGCGAGGCCACGGCGGACAGGGCGCTGTCGATGGCCGCCTCGGCGGCGAAAAGCTGATCGGCGACCTGGTGAGCGACAATTCTGCGTTTCATGGCAATGATCCTCCCGCTCGCGCCGACGGTGTCG
>JBIKTU010000427.1:0-2742 GCA_044347965.1 Caulobacter sp. | reverse complement strand
GAAGGACTAGAACTTGTAGCGAACGCCGACCTTCATCTGCCAGGACGAGCGGCGCGCGGCCGTCGAGTTGGCGGTGTCGAAGGGGATCGCGGTCGCCGTCTGGTAGACATACCGGTAGGTGCCGCTAGTAGCGTTGCAGACGGTGGCGCATTCGATCGACGCGGTCACCGGCGCGGCCATGTACGGGAACTCGACCTGTTCCTGAACGCCCCACTCGTCGTTGAGCAGGTTCGCCAGGTTCTTGATGTCCAGGAAGCCTTCCAGCTTCGCCCCGGTCGGGAAGAAGGCCGGGAACTCCTGGCTCAGGCGCAGGTCGATCCGCGTGACCCAGTCCGACGTCTGCGAGTTCTTCGGAAGGATCTGGCCGCGGTACTGTTCCAGGTCGTTGGCGGCGACGAAGTTGTTGAACGCCGTCTCGGCCGCAACGCTGGCGAAGCGGACCCGCGAGTCACCCACAGTCGGGATGTAGAGCAGCTGGCGGTTGAAGGTCGCCGTCGCCGACGAGGTGTCGCCGAACATGCAGTTGCCGCCATTGAAGTTGGTGACCGTCGCCGGGGCAAGCGCGGTGGCGCCCGTGCAGGTGGACCCCGAGGTGTTGAACACCAGGCTGTAGGGGTAGCCCGTGCGGTGCTCGGCGAACATGCTGATGCGGGTGTAGTTGTCGCCGAAGAACTTCTTCTTCCAGCTCAGGTCGAGCTTGAAGGAGTCCTCGACCTCGTAGCTGGAGCGGGCGGCCTTCAGGCCGTTCACATCCGAGGTGGCGTTGTTCGACCAGTTCGAGAAGGCCACCGAGGACAGGCCCGGGTTCACGTCTTCGGCGTCGGTCTTGGTGTAGCTGCCGCGCGCGGACAGACCAAAGTCGAAGGTCTTGGCGAAGCGGAAGGCCAGGGCGTAGCTGTGACCCTCTTCGGTGTTGGTCAGAACCAGATCCTGGTTGCTGCTGCCGCTCAGACGGTCAACCGGGGTCGCCGTGCTGAATTTGCAGATGCCCGAGCCGAGGTAGACCGGACGGCCATCCGGCGCGGTGCCGCAAGGCGTGGTGCCCGCACGGTAGTCGAGCCAGGTGATGCCCTTGTTGGTCTCGGTCATCAGGATATCGACGCCGAGGTTCCAGTTGCTGGCCCAGTCGGCCTCGCCGAAGTCCATGGACTTGTCGATGGAGAGCGAAGCCTTCCAGCTCGACGGGATCTCGAAGCCCGGCGCGATCGCGTTGGTCGGGGCGGTGACCACGGCGGCGGAGTTGATGTTGACGCCGGCGAAGTAGTTTTCCACGGCGGCAGGCAGATTGTAGAGGTTCGTACCGCCGGCCAGGACGTTGTTCAGGTAGTCCTTCACCGTCTGCGGGCAGGTCGCGGACGCGGTGCCGGTGCGGCTGCAGTCCAGCGTCGTCAGCGTGGTGCCGTCGTTGGAGAAGCTGTTGGCCACCCAGACCGTCGGGCTGCCGCCCGAGAACAGGCCGACGCCGCCGGAGATCCTCAGACCTTCTTCCGGACGCCAGTCGAAGCTGAAGCGCGGCAGCCAGATGTCGATGCCGTCCAGCGTACGGTCGTTGTTGAAACCGTAGCGGTTGAAGAAGTTGACGTTGCGGTTCGGGCGAAGGTCGCCGCCGTAGACTTCGTAACGGAGCCCGGCCAGCAGGGTCAGATCCGGCGTCACTTCCCAGGTGTCCTGCACGTAGAGCGAGTTCAGCAGGTAGTCGACGTTGATCCGGGCGTCTTCCTCGTTCCGGAAGCCGTCGCCGTTCGCGTCGCGGAAAGCGTTCTGGTAGCGGATGCGCGAGGCGCGGCCGCTGTTGAAGTCGGCGATGCTGTCGAAGTTGATGCGGCCTTCGGCCTGCGAACCGAACAGGTTCATGGCCGTGTAGTCTTCACGCAGCCAGCCGACGAGCAGGGTGTGGTTGCCGAGGGTGTATTCGGCCTTGGCGCCCCAGGTCTCCAGCTCGTTGGTCAGCTCGTTGGCGTGACGGCTGCGGTCGGGGCCGGCGAACACGGTGGTCGTGCCGGCGCGGATCTCGACCTGGGCGAACTCGCATTCCTCGTCGCCGGTGCCCTGCGGACCAGTGGCGCAACCCGCCAGCGGGTTCTGGACGGTGAGAACTTCCTTGCGGTTCCAGGTCAGCTCGGTGCTGAAATCCGGCGTCCAGTTCGAGAACAGCTGGATGCCGTAGGTCTCGAGGCGTTCACCCTTGTTGTAGAAGTTCGAGGCGAACGGATAGGTGCCGGTAGCGTTGGCCGCGTCGCCGATCGTGACGCGGTTGCCCTCGGTCAGCTGGTAGTTGAACACCACCCGCTGGTCGTCGGTGATGTTGAAGTCGACCTTGGCCAGCCACTTCTCGTCTTCTTCGAAGAAGACGAGGTTGTCGAGCGTGGAGTTGTTCACGTCGTAGGCGAAGCCGTACAGCGTATTGAGGGTGTTCTGGAGTCCGGCGATGTCGGCCGCTGTCGCGTTGCCGGGGGTGATCGGACGGCCGAGCGAGGCCGGGCCGTGGGTCAGCGGGTTGGTCGCTTCGGTCTTTTCATAGGACACGAAGAAGAACAGACGGTCGCGGATGATCGGACCGCCGAGCGTGGCGCCCCAGGTCTTGGTTTCGAACGGGTTGGTGTTCGAGAAGCCGCCGAACCGGTTCAGCTGGCGGGTGGCGGCCATGCCTTCGTCGGAGAATTCATAGAACAGCGAACCCCGGAACGTGTTCGTGCCCGACTTGGTCACGGCGTTCAGGTTGCCGCCCGTGAACTTGTTGTA
>JBIKTU010000428.1:0-2742 GCA_044347965.1 Caulobacter sp. | reverse complement strand
TCCAGGAGAGGTTCATGCGCCACGCTTACGTTGTCCGTTCCGTTCGTAGCGCGGTGCTGGCCAGCGCCGTTTTCCTGGGTCTGCTGGCGGGTCCCGCCTTCGCCGACGGCGACTACACCATCTTCATTGCCGGTCAGGAGCGCGGGGCGATGACGGTGCGCACCGACCGGACCGGACTGCGCGAGAGCGAATTCAGTTTTGTTGATCGCGGTCGCGGCCCCGAGACGAAGACGCAGATGCGCGTCGACGCCGACGGCCTGCCCGTCCTGCTGTCGGTCGACGGGGTCAGCTACTACAAGACCGCCGTCGCCGAGCGGGCCAGCCGCACGGGCGATGTCATCACCTGGAAGAGCGAAGCGGATGCCGGCAGGGGTTCGGCCGAGGCCTTCTATCTCGCCAACGAGGCGGATCCGGAGGTGGGCGCGGCCCTGGCGCGCGCCCTTCTGAAGGCGCCGGGCGGTGAACTGGCCCTGCTGCCGGGCGGCAAGGCCCGCATCGAAAAGGCGGCCGAACGCACGGTCCAGGGCGCCGAAGGGCCAGTCCAGGCCACGCTCTACCTGATCTCCGGCCTCGGCTACGACGCCCGGCCCGTCTGGCTCGACAACGACGTCGAACTGCTCGCCGAGGTCAGCAGCTGGGTCTCGGTGGCCCGCAAGGATCTGGTGGCCGTCATCCCCGAGCTGATCAAGGCGCAGGACGAGATCATCCGTGTCCGCGCCGTGGCGCTTGCGGCGACGCTGGGCCGCAAGCCGGCGGGCGTGGTCGCCTTCAAGGGTGTTCGCCTTTTCGACGCCAGGGCGCGGGTCTTCAGGCCGGACATGACGGTGATTGTCCGAGACGGCGTCATCGCGGCGGTGGGCCGGTCAGGCTCCACGAGGATCCCGGCGGGCGCCGAGGTGTTTGATGGCCGGGGCAGGACCCTGGTTCCGGGCCTCTTCGACATGCACGTCCATCTCTCGCGCGACTCCGGCGGGCTGATCGACATCGCCACCGGGGTGACCAGCGTCCGGGACCTGGCCAACGACCCCGACGACCTCGCCGCCCGCAAGGCCGCCTATGACAAGGGCGAACTGATCGGTCCGCGCGTGTTCATGGCCGGCATCATTGACGGCAAGGGGCCGCTGGCCGGCCCGACCAAGGCGCTGGTCGACACGCCCGAGGAGGCCCGCCGCGTCGTCGCCGACTGGGCCGACCGGGGTTATCCGCAGGTGAAACTCTACAGCTCGATCAAACCCGAGCTGGTGCCGGTCCTGATCGAGGAGGCGAAGAAACGCGGCCTGCGCGTCAGCGGCCATGTGCCGGCCGGCATGACGATGGAAGAGGCCGTCCTGGCCGGCTACGACGAAGTCCAGCACGCCAACTTCTGGATCCTCAACTTTCTCGGCCCCGACGTCGCCGCGAAGACCAACAGCCCGGTGCGGTTCACCGCCGTGGGGGAGCAGGGGGCGTCGCTGGACCTGACCTCGCCGGAGGTGAATGCTTTCGTGCGCCTGCTGCGGACGCGGGGCACGACGCTTGATCCGACCATGGCCGCCATGGAGGACGCCCTGACCGGTCGGCGCGGCGTTCCCTCGCCGAGTCTGGCCAGCGTCGCCGACCGCCTGCCGCCGGTCGTGCGCCGCGGGATCGCCGGTTCCGGCTTCGCAAGGACCGAGGAGGAGCTTGCGCGCTTCGTGCAGTCCTGGGCGCGGATTGGCCAGTTCCTGAAGCTGCTGCACGGCGCTGGCGTGCCCATCGTCGCCGGGACCGACGGCGGTGCGGCCAGCCTGACGCTCGTGCATGAGCTGGAGCTGTATGTGGCCGCCGGCATCAGCCCCGCCGACGCGCTCTACACCGCCACGCTCGGCGCCGCGAAGGTGGTCAAGGCCGACGACCGCCTCGGCGCGATCGAGCCGGGCAAGGCGGCCGACCTGCTGCTGGTCGAAGGCGATCCGTCCCGGGACATGGGTGACCTGCGGAAGGGTGTTCTGGTGATGAAGGACGGCGTCGTCTTCGAGCCGGACGCGCTCTACCGGGCAGTGGGGATCGCGCCCTCCAGCCGTTGACGCCGGTGGTCGCGGCGAGACGTTCTCGGTCGTGAGCTGATCATCCGAAATAATATGCCTTGCGCCCTGCTGTATTTGGTGACCCTCTGGCCGGGTCAAAATTGTTCTGGCTCGAACAGTTTCGCGAGCGGCCTGCAAACGCGGCTCGCAAATCTCTCATCTCACAAGAGTTTTGATCGTGCGGCCGCATCTCGCGGGCCGTGATACCGACTTTTCTGCAAGGCAATAACACAATGGCTACCGGTACTGTTAAGTGGTTCAACGCCACCAAGGGCTTCGGCTTTATCCAACCTGACGCCGGCGGCGGCGACGTGTTCGTGCACGTCTCGGCGGTGGAGCGTTCGTCGCTCGGTTCGATCTATGAAGGCCAGAAGCTCAGCTACGAGCTCGAGCGCGACCAGCGCAGCGGCAAGATGTCCGCCGGTCAACTGGGCGCGGCCGAGTAACGCACGCCCCCTGTTGAACGACGATGACGGGTCGGCTCACGCCGGCCCGTTTTTCGTTTGTGTGCGGCTCAACGACCCTTCCGTGCTAGAAGGCTGCACGCTCCGCTGAGAGCCCTGCCGGCGACTCGCCAGACCGCCGTCCTGCCCGACACTCGACCCGCGTCGCGGGGCGTCGGGGGAGAAAGGCGACCTGCATGAACCAGACAACCCCGGCCCTGAGCCGCTACACGCCGCCCGCGCGCAAGCGCGAC
>JBIKTU010000426.1:0-2744 GCA_044347965.1 Caulobacter sp. | reverse complement strand
CAAGGTGCTTTACGGCTTCGGATCCATCGCCTTCGGCATCAAGGACAACGGCTTCCGCGTCTTCCTGCTGCTGTTCTACAATCAGGTCGTCGGCCTGCCCGCCTCGACCGTGGCCATCGCCATCGGTATCGCCACCTTCGTCGACTGCCTGATCGATCCCTGGATCGGCCAGCTGTCGGACAACCTTCGGACCCGCTGGGGGCGACGCCATCCCTTCATGTACGGCTCGGCCATTCCGGTGGCGCTGTCGTTCCTGCTGCTGTGGAACCCGCCGACCGGCTGGAGCGACCCGGCCCTGATCGCCTATCTGGCCGTGGTCGTGGTCATCGTGCGGACCTTCATCGTGCTCTACGAGATCCCGTCCTCGGCGATGTCGGCGGAATTGTCGACCGACTACAACGAGCGGTCGGCGATCCTTGGCTGGCGGTATTTCTTCGCCTGGTGGGGCGGTCTGACGCTCACCGTCGTCATGTTCTTCTTCTTCCTTCAGCCGACGGAAAAGTATCCGATCGGCCAGCTCAACCGCGACGGCTACGCCCTCTACGGCTACGTCGGGGCGGCGCTGATGTTCGTGTCGATCCTGGTGTCGGCGGCGGGCACCCACCGCTTCATCCCCTGGCTGCCGCAGCCGGCGCCAGACCGGGGCCTGACCTTCGTCGAGACGCTGAAGGAGATGGGCTCGACCCTGTCGATCCGGCCCTTCCTGGTCATCACCGGCGTCGGCCTGTTCGCGGCCATCGCCCAGGGCGTCGGCTTCTCGCTGGCCTTCTACTTCTCGACCTACTTCTGGGAGCTGAGCTCGACCTGGACCGGCGTGCTGGTGCTGGACAGCTACATCTCCTCCGCCGTGGCCCTGATCGCCGCGCCGATGCTGACCAAGCGCTCGGGAAAGAAGAAGGCCGGCGCGGTGCTGCTGGCCGCCTCGGTGCTCATCGGCTTCCTGCCGCTGGTCCTGCGGTTGATCGGCTTCTTCCCCGACAACGGCGACATGATCGCCGGCACCCAGATCCCGCAGATCGTGCCCTGGCTGTTCCTGGACGGCGTCGTGCGCGGCATCCTGGGCATCACCGCCGCCATCCTGATCACCGCCATGCTGGCCGATGTGGTCGAGTACAGCGAGGAGCGCACCGGCCG
This sequence comes from Caulobacter sp., assembly GCA_044347965.1. Lineage (GTDB taxonomy): Bacteria > Pseudomonadota > Alphaproteobacteria > Caulobacterales > Caulobacteraceae > Caulobacter. Next base: position 1,610 of record JBIKTU010000426.1, on the reverse strand, counting down.
CCGCAACGAGGGCCTGTTCTTCGCCTTCACCAGCCTGGTGCAGAAGGCGGTCAGCGGCGTCGGCGTCATGGTCGCCGGCCTGATCCTGACCATCGTCGCCTTCCCGATGGGGGCCAAGCCGTCAGAGGTGCCGCAGGAAGTGGTGACCAACCTGGCGCTGATCTACATCCCGGTGATCATGGTGCTGTACGGCGCGGCGCTGGGCGTCATGACCTTCTACAACATCACCCGCGAGAGCCATCAGGAAACCCTGAGGACCCTCGCGGCCAAGGCCCAGGCCGCGGAGGACGCCTCTACGTCGCAGATTCCGTAAAGGCCGAGTAGACCAGGGTGCGCAGCTCCCGTCGGACCGCGTAGGCCGACGAGGGCAGCAGCTGGGTCATGAACACCACGGTCAGGTCCTCGACCGGGTCGACCCAGAAGAAGGTGCTGGCCGCCCCGCCCCAGAAGAAGTCCCCCTTGCTGCCGGGGATCATGCTGGCGGCGGGATCGACGGTGACGCCGAAGCCCAGGCCGAAGCCGACGCCGGCGTAGGTCGCCTCGCTGAACAGCGACTTGGACATCTGCGTCAGGTCCTTGCCGCCGGGCAGATGGTTGGCGGTCATCAGCTGCAGCGTCTTGGGGCTGAGCAGCCGCGCCCCGTCCAGCTCGCCGCCGTTCAGCAGCATGCGCGCGAACCGCATGTAGTCGGCCATGGTGCTGGTCAGCCCGCCGCCGCCCGACGGGAAGTCGGTCGGGGTCAGGTAGGGGCTGGTCTCCGGATCGTCCTGCAGCGGCGGCGGCCCGGCCTTCACCGCCCTGGACCCCAGCACGCCGGCGGCGTAGCAGGCGGTCAGCCGGTGCTTCTTGTCGGCCGGCACGGTGAAGGCGGTGTCGACCATGCCCAGCGGCTGGAAGATGTTCCGCTCAAGGAAGTCGGCGAACGGCATGCCGCTGATCGTCTCGACCAGATAGCCGAGAACGTCGGTGCTGACCGAGTAGTTCCAGGACTCGCCCGGCGAGAAGACCAGCGGCAGCTTCGCCAGCTTGTCGATGAACTCCTGCAAAGTCCCCAGACGCAGGTCCTCGGCCACCTTCAGCTTGCGGTAGGCGGCGTCGATATTGCCCTGCATCTGGAAGCCGTAGGTCAGGCCGCTGGTGTGGCGCAGCAGGTCGATCATCAGCATCGGCCGGGCCGGTGGCGTCGTCGCCCAGCCGGCGTCCGTGCCCGCCGCGAAGACGCCCAGGTTCGCCCACCCGGGGATGAACTTCGCCACCGGATCGTCCAGCGCCACCAGGCCCTGTTCGACCAGCATCATGAAGGCCACCGAGGTGACCGGCTTGGTCATCGAGTAGATGCGGAAGATGGCGTCCTTCTCCAGCGGCCTGTTCCGCTCACGGTCGGCCAGACCCAGGACCTCGTCCAGGGCCAGCGCCCCACGCCGCCAGACCTGCACCTGGGCGCAGGGCAGCTTGCCGGTCCTGATGTATCGCTCCTCAAGGAAGGCCGGGATCCGGGCCAGGCGCTCGGCCGACAGGCCGATACTCTCGGGTTTGGTCATGGTCAGCTCCGCTGGGCGTTGAGGCCCCACTTATCGAACCGGCGGTATGTCGCAACTCAAACTTTACCC
>JBIKTU010000425.1:0-2754 GCA_044347965.1 Caulobacter sp. | reverse complement strand
GGACTGGGAACAGGTTATCAAGGTGAACCTCGAATCCTACTTCCGCCTGTCGCGCGCCGCCCTGAAGGGGATGATGAAGCGCCGCTGGGGCCGGATCATCGGAATCACCTCCGTCGTCGGCGTCACCGGAAACCCGGGTCAGGCCAACTACGCCGCCTCCAAGGCGGGCATGATCGGCTTTTCGAAGGCCCTGGCGCAGGAAGTGGCGTCTCGTAACGTGACGGTGAACACCGTGGCGCCGGGCTTCATCGCCAGCCCCATGACCGACGGCCTCAACGACACGCAACGTGAGGCAATCCTTGGGAAAATCCCCTCCGGCCGGCTCGGCTCGGGCGAGGATGTCGCCGCCGCCTGCGTCTATCTGGCGAGCGAGGAGGGGGCCTACGTCACCGGTCAGACCTTGCACGTCAACGGCGGCATGGCGATGATCTAGCGCTAGCGTGGCGATTCAGAAATTCGCCCGTGGATAGCGGCAGGCACAGAGCGAATTTCTGAATCTTCAAGCCACGCTAGGAGGATTTTTCTTTGCTAGTGTGCTTTCTGGATTTGAAGTTCGCTGCTGCGCATCGCCCAGAAACCGGCGAACTTCAAATCCAGCACACTAGCCCCCTGTTCGTCGGCTGGCCGCTGGCCACCCCGAAAGGAACATGGTAGGCGGAGCCCGATTTCCGATGTCCAGCCTCGGCTGGCGCGGCCACGACAATACCAAAGAGGACCTACAGAATGTCCGACATTCTCGAGCGTGTGCGTAAGATCGTCATCGAGCATCTCGATGCCGACCCTGAAAAGGTCACCGAGAAGGCCAGCTTCATCGACGACCTGGGCGCCGACAGCCTCGACAACGTCGAGCTGGTCATGGCCTTCGAAGAAGAATTCGACATCGAGATTCCCGACGACGCCGCTGAGCACATCCAGACGGTCGGCGACGCCGTGAAGTTCATCACGGAGAAGGTCGGCGGTTGATCCGTCGTTCCTAGTCCGTACGATCAGCCGCCGCGCTACCGGGAAACCGGTATGCGCGGCGGTCTTCGTTTGAGCGGTCCGTTGTCACGGGCCGGAGAGGAGTAGCTCCATGCGTCGTGTCGTCGTCACCGGCCTCGGCCTCCTGACCCCGCTCGGCCAGGGCGTGGACATCACCTGGAAGAACCTTCTGGCCGGCCAGTCCGGCGCCGGGCGGATCTCCAGCTTCGATCCCGCCGAGTACGGCTGCCAGATCGCCTGCGAAGTGCCGCGCATCGACGGCCGTGGCGGCGGCGGGCCGGATGTCGAGGGATCGTTCGATCCGGGCGGGACCATGGCCCCCAAGGACCAGCGCAAGGTCGACGACTTCATCCTCTACGCCATGGCCGCTGCCGACGAGGCCGTCCGCGACGCGGGCCTGACCGAGATCGACGAGGAAACCAGCTATCGCGCCGGCGTGATGATCGGCTCGGGCATCGGCGGCCTGAACACCATCGCCGAGACGGCCATCGAGCTGCGCGACAAGGGTCCGCGCCGCATCAGCCCCTTCTTCATCCCGTCGGCCCTGATCAACCTCGCCTCGGGCCAGGTCTCGATCCGCTACGGCTTCAAGGGGCCCAACCACTCGGTAGTGACCGCCTGCGCCACCGGCGCTCACGCCATCGGTGACGCCGCCCGGCTGATCAAGTACGGCGACGCCGACATCATGATCGCCGGCGGGGCCGAGGCCTCCATCTGCCCGATCGGCGTCGCGGGCTTCGTCGCCTGCCGCGCCATGGCCACCGACTTCAACGACCGCCCGACGGAAGCCTCGCGTCCCTATGACAAGGATCGCGGCGGTTTCGTCATGGGCGAGGGCGCCGGGATTCTGGTGCTGGAAGAGTACGAGCACGCCAGGGCGCGCGGCGCGAAGATCTACGCCGAGGTGGCGGGCTACGGCCTTTCGGGCGACGCCTACCACATCACCGCCCCGTCCGAGGACGGTGACGGCGGCTTCCGGGCGATGAAGGCGGCGCTGAAGGACTCCGGCCTGGAGGCCTCCGACATCGGCTACGTCAACGCCCACGGCACCTCGACCATGGCCGATGGCCTGGAGCTGGGCGCGGTGACCCGGCTTCTTGGCGACAGCGCCAAGACCGCCAAGATGTCCTCGACCAAGTCGATGACCGGCCACCTGCTGGGCGCCGCCGGGGCGGTGGAGTCGATCTTCACCATCCTGGCGCTGCGCGATCAGATGGTTCCGCCGACCATCAACCTGGACAACTGCGAGTTCGAGACCGAGATCGACCTCGTCCCGCACAAGGCGAAGCCGGTTGAGATGGTCGCGGCGATGTCCAACAGCTTCGGCTTCGGGGGCACCAACGCCTGCGTGATCTTCAAGAAGGCGCCGTGAGCAACAGAGCCGCACGTTCCGGGGGGCTGCCGCTGATGCGCAGGCTCGTCATCATGGGCATGAGCGGCTTCGCCGTGCTCGGCCTGGCGGTCATGCTTCTGGGCCTTTGGGCCGTCTGGACCTATCGCGGTCCGGGGCCGGAGGCGGCGGCGGGCGAGATCAGTTCCGTGGTCCTGCGTCGCGGCGCCGGCCTGAACGAGATCGCCTCCTCACTGGAACGGGCCGGCGTGATTCGCTCCGGCGCGATCTTCAAGGCCGCCGCCCAGGTGACGGGTGTCGCCCGCGACCTGAAGGCCGGTGAGTATGAGTTCGCCTCCGGCGCCTCGATGGCCCGGGTGCTGGACGACATCCGCGCCGGCCGCGTGGTGCGTCACCAGGTGACAATCCCGGAGGGCGCGACC
>JBIKTU010000424.1:0-2756 GCA_044347965.1 Caulobacter sp. | reverse complement strand
TGGGTCGTCGGAAAAAGCCCGACGATGACGGTGGGGATTGGCTGACGCCACGGCGCCGTTGACGTGTCGCGCGGCGCCAGCGCTGAATCGGGAAAACGCCTGAGGAAACGCCATGCTTGACCTGCTCGAACACCCGCTATCGCCCTATGCCCAGAAGGTGAAGATCGCCCTCGTCGAGAAGGGGGTCGACTTCAGCGTCAGCACGCCGAACGCGATGGGCTCGGGCAATACGCCGGAAGCCTTCCGCGCCGCCAATCCACGCGGGGAGGTGCCGGTGCTGTTCGTCGATGGCGCCCCGATCTTCGACTCCTCGATCATCCTGGAGTTCATCGAAGACTGTTACCCCACGCCCGCCCTGCTGCCGGCCGACCCGCTGGCCCGGGCGCGGGCGCGGATGATCGAGGAGGTGATGGACACCCACTATGAGGCCATCACCTGGGGTCTGTCGGAGATCGCCTGGTTCCGCCGCGCCGAGGGCGACCTGGCCGTGACCCTGAAGACCGCCGCCGCGCAGCAGACGGGCAGGCTGCACAGCTGGCTGGAGAAGCAGTTGGGCGAGGCCGAGTGGCTGAACGGCGAGACCTTCGGCTGGGCCGACCTCTGCGTCGCGCCGTTCGTTCAGGGCGCCGTGGGCCATGGCGTTGGACCGGCGCAGGACAGCGCGCTGGGCCAATGGCTGGGTCGCGCGCGGACGAGGCCGTCGGTCGCCGCGGCGTTCAAGGCCGCCGCCGACTCGATCCAGGCCATGTCAGCGGTGGCCGGCATCGTCGACGCGGGCCTGTTCAAGCGTCAGTACCGCGACCACCGGCTGGAGTGGATGATCCGCTCAGGCGGCATCGAGGTGGTGCTCAAGGGGCTGGAGAAGGACAACATCCGCTTCAACAGCGAACCGGTCTGAGCGCTTCTTCCCCTGTCATCCCGGCGAAGGCCGGGACCCAGATCCCGGCACGGCGCTCAGAATTCCGACCGATGTCCAGCGCTCTCAACCGGGTCCCGGCTTTCGCCGGGATGACACGAGTTGAGAGGGCTTTCCACACACTGCGGTTGCATTACCTGTTTCGGCCGAGGAGAGAGCGATGACCGGCCGGACCATCAGGGCGCTTCACGCCGCCCATCGCGACGATATCGCTGACCTGGTCACCCGCCGTCCCCTGCCCGGACCGGGCGTGGATCAGGTTGATCCGTTCCTGTTCCTCAATCACCACGGGCCGCAGACCTATCCGCCGAACAACCGGGGCCTGCCGTTCGGACCGCATCCGCATCGCGGCTTCGAGACGGTGACCTTCATCCTCGAGGGCGAGCTGTCGCACCTCGACAGCGGCGGGCATGAGAGCGTGATCGCGGCCGGCGGCGTGCAGTGGATGACGGCCGGCAGCGGCCTGGTCCACGCCGAGCTGTCGCCGGAGGCCTTCAGGCGCGCCGGCGGGCCGCTGGAGATCCTGCAGCTGTGGGTCAACCTTCCCGCCGCGCTGAAGTTCACGCCGCCCCGCTACGTCGGACTCCAGCGGGACGATATCCCGGTCGCGACGCTGGACGAAGGCCGGGTCCTGGTCGACGTGATCGCCGGCGAGATCGGCGGGGTGAGGGGACCTTACGCGCCGCTCTTCGACATCGTCCTGTCCACGGTGCGCCTGACGGCCGGCGGCTGCGTTACGCTGCCAGCGGCGGCGGGCCGCAACGTCTTCTTCTACATCGTGCGCGGCGAGGTATCGGTCGGCGGGGCGGCGGCGAAGCCGCACCATCTGGTCGCCCTCAACCGCGACGGCGACACGGTGGAGATTTCAGCCGCGAGCGACGCCTTCGTCGTCTTAGGCCACGCCGCGCCGTTCAACGAGCCGGTGGTCTCTCACGGCCCGTTCGTGATGAACACCCGCCAGCAGATCATCGAGGCGATCAACGACTACAACGCCGGCAAGTTCGGCTCCGTGCCGGGCTAGGCCGGCGCGTCAACCGCCCTAGCGGCCTGTGTCGAGGAAGTCGCGACCGACGCCGCCGTTGCCCTCCGGCGCGGCGATCTCGACGATGCGTTCCTCGATATCGTCGTACTCGAGCCGCAGCGCCCGGTTCATGACCGCATGCATGATGTAGAGGGTGGTGATGTAGGTGAACTCGAGGATTTCCTCGTCCGAGAGGAAGGTCTTGAGCTTTTCGAACACCGCGTCCGGTGTGCGGCCGTGCTGGGCCGCGAGGCAGTCGGCATAGGCCAGGACGGCCCGTTCATTCTCGGTGTAGCAATCGGCCACCTGCCAGTGGGCGATGGCCGCGATGCGTTCCTCGGAGACATCCAACCCCCGCAACGACTTGCAGTGCTGCGAGAAGCCGAACTGTGTTTCCAGCACCCAACTGACCCGCGTCTGGCCCAGCTCGCGCAGGACCGGATCGAGCTTCCGTTTCGGGCTCCGGTAGTAGCCAAAGCCCTGGCAGGCGTGATGGAGCGCGTCGGGGGAGTTGGCGAAGACGGTCCACCAGTTGCCCGGCGTGCCGGTCGCGGTGCCCGGCTCGGCCACCGGATCGCGGTCTCCAAACAGCAGGTTGTACATGCGAAGGCCCGTGCCTCCGTCGACTTCGGCGCGGGGGATCTGGCGTAGACGGGGCATGGACGAACCTCCTGAATGCGGGTCGGCCGTGTCTCCAGCCGTTGAAGGCCCAGCCTAGGGCCAAGACCGGCGCGGTCAATCGGACTTGCGGCCCTGGCGATTCAGCGCCGACTATGCGGCGTGTCCCGCAAAGCCCTCATCATCGACTGCGATCCGGGC
>JBIKTU010000423.1:0-2758 GCA_044347965.1 Caulobacter sp. | reverse complement strand
CGCGCCTGGTTCAAACCGACGAACCTCGAGGCGGTGCTCGCGCCGTTGCCCGCGCCCGCGCCCGCGCCCGAGACCGCCGAGCCGATCATCGAGGCGGTCGAGGATGCGGTCATGCTGGCCGTCGAGACGACGGAGGCTACGCTGGAAGTCGCCGCCGAGGTGATCGAGGCGACCACGGAGGCGACCGCTGAACGGGTGGAGCACGCCATCGAGGTCGTAGAATTCGTCGCCGGGCCGCTCGCCGAGACGGCTCCCAAGGCGGTCGAAGCTGTCGCCGAACCCCTCATCGAGACGGCTCCCGAGGTGGTCGACGTGGTGACCGAGCCCGCCGTTGTCGGCGCCGATGACCTGACGAAGCTGACCGGGATCGGCCCCAAGCTCGCCGGGCTTCTGGCCGAGCGTGGCGTGACCCGGTTCGCAGACATCGCGTCCTGGACGGCCGAGGATGTGGCCGCGTTCGACAAGGACATGAAGCTGATGGGCCGCATCGACCGCGAAGCCTGGATCGCCCAGGCCCGGCGCTACGCCGGCGACCACTAGCTAGAGGCCAAAGGCCTTGAGCATCCGGTCTGCCGCCGCCGAGGCGGGGATCTGACCGGCCCGAACCTGCGCCTCCAGATCCGGGGATAGCGCCGCCACGTCGGGTTGGGCCCGAAAGGCGTCTTCCAGCCGGCCCATGACCATCGCCCACATCCAGCGCGCGTTCTGACCTGCCCGTCGGGCGGCGCGCTCACCGTTGGCGGTCATGATATCGCGATGTCGCTCGACCTGCTGCCAGAGCACATCCAGTCCGCTGTTGTTCAGACCCGAGGCGGTCAGCACGGGCGGCGTCCAGTCCGGCGACGCCGGTGTCAAGATGTGCAGCGCCGTGCGGTACTCCCGCGCCGACCGCTCGGCCCGGGGCGGATCGGCGTCGGCCTTGTTGATGAGGATCAGGTCGGCGATCTCGATCAGGCCCTTCTTGATGCCCTGCAGCTCGTCGCCGCCACCCGGGATCAGAACCGCCATGAACAGGTCGACCATGTCGGCCACCACGGTTTCGGACTGACCGACCCCGACCGTTTCGACGATGACCACGTCAAAGCCCGCCGCCTCGCAGAGCAGCATCGCCTCACGCGTCTTGCGGGCTACCCCGCCCAGCGTGCCGCCGGACGGGGAGGGGCGGATGTAGGCGTCCGGATCGACCGAAAGCCGCTCCATGCGGGTCTTGTCGCCCAGGATCGAGCCGCCGGTCCGGCTGGACGACGGATCGACCGCCAGCACCGCCACCTTGTGGCCGGCGGCTGTCAGGTTGACGCCCAACGCTTCAATGGTCGTCGACTTGCCGGCGCCGGGCACGCCGGTGATCCCCAGCCGCTGGGCCTTGCCGGTGTGGGGCATCAGCTGTTCGAGCAATGCCCGGGCCGCTTCCTGGTGATCGCCGCGGCGGCTTTCGACCAGCGTGATGGCGCGAGCCAGGGCCGCGCGGTCTCCGGCCAGGATACGAGCCTGAAGGTCGACGATGTCAGGGAGGCGGGTCACCGCAGCGGTCTAGATGACGACCGCCGTCCCGGAAACAGAAACCATCAGCATCGAGGCCTGCGGACCGACGGTGTTGTAGTCGAGGTCGACGGCGATGATCGCGTTGGCGCCGACCTTTTCGGCTTCCTTGATCAGGTTCTTCATCGCGTCGTCCCGGGCCCTGGCCAGAAGGCGCTCGTAGGACCGCGAGTGCCCGCCGATGAAGTCCCGGATGGCGTTCATCAGGTCGAAAACGACATTCGCGCCAAGGATCGACTGCGCGTAGATCGCGCCCTTGTATTCCTGCACGGGCCGACCCTCGATGAACGGGGTGGTCGTGATCAGCATCGGCTGCTCCCGAAACAACCCGGCAAGTATTAAGGCTAAACGTCGCCGGGGGCGAGCGTTCTCCTTTGAGGCGAATCCCGCGCGGCAATGCGTTGCGCCGCGGGGGAAAAGCGCGCCATCGGTCTTTGAGGTTTACGTCGCCTGAGGCAGAGTGAACGTCGTCAGGGGGCCATGCGGCCCTGGGAGAAGCGTCTCGATGGTCCTCGCGCGATCGCACCTCGACCTGCACAACATCCGGAACAGCATCGACCGGACCAAGAAGATGTCCGACGGCGTCATCAAGATCGGCCCGTTCGGCCTGGGTCTCGATGCGCTGCTCGGTTTCGTGCCGCCGCTGGGCTCGGCCTACAGCGCCGGCGCCGGGCTGGTCCTGGTCATCGACGGCGTGCGCGCCAGGGCCGCGCCGATGGTGCTGGCCGAGATGACCCTGATCCTGGCCATCGATACCCTGACCCCTTACATCCCCAAGGCGGGCGGCTTCCTCGACGCCCTGTTCACCGGCCACAAATGGGCAGCCGACCTGCTGCTGCGCCACATGGACGAAACCATCTACTTCGAGGGCAGTCGCGAGCAGGCCCAGGCCTCGTCCGAGTACCGCGACCTGATGGCCCGCGTCCGCGCCGGCAAGGAAAAGCGCCGGGTGGTCTTCCTGGGCAAGAGCCCGAAGGCCTAGATTCACTCTGGCGGAACCCGTCACCGTCGATCTAGGCTTCCGGTCCATGAGCAAGGAACGCGCCCACAGCGCCTACCGGTCGGCCGAGACGCTGAAGAAGATGTCCGATCGGGTCATTGGCTTCGGTCCGTTCGGGGTCGGACTGGACGGCCTTCTGACCTGGATCCCCGGCGCCGGCCTGCTCTACAGCGCCGGGGCGTCGATATTCCTGCTGTGGAGCGCCGTGCGCAGCGGGGC
>JBIKTU010000032.1:0-9938 GCA_044347965.1 Caulobacter sp. | reverse complement strand
GGGTCGAGAGCCCCAGAGCGGATGCGTAGCTCAGCGGGAGAGCACCTCGTTCACACCGAGGGGGTCACAGGTTCAATCCCTGTCGCATCCACCATCCTGCTTCGCTCTACGAGCTTCGCAGGACAAGCCCGTCGATAACAGTCGAAGCAGAGCGCCCTGCGTAGCCTTGGCGAAGCGGGGCTGGTCACGCATCGGTCACAGCGAGCCGGTGCGCGCTTCAGCAGGCAAAGGGACTGTTCGGATTGGACTTGTAGTTGGGGCGGGCGATGTCCCACTCGTCGATCATCTCTTCGACATTGAGGTAGATCTTGCGGTTCTTCCACTCCGTGCGCAGCGCGGTCACGAAGGGCAGCACATCCTGCCAGAACTTGATCGCCCCCTTCTCACACCATTGCCGGTAGAGATTGCAGTCCACGATGCCTCTCTTGATCCCGATGGCCATGATCTCGAAATCGTTGAGGAGCGCGACCAGGGCGACCGCGGTCGGGCTGGCCTCCTGGCCCGGCAAGGCCCATTGGCCGATGTTGCCCGTCTGGATGGCTGCCCGAACCTTCAGGCGCGCATCGATGACCGCGGCGTCGTGCTGGAGTTTGGCGATGTGCTGGAAGGTGACTGTGGCCTTCGCGTTGTGACGACCGGCCTGGATGGTTCGGTAGCTCATGAACACGGCGACGATCGCGATCGTCGCGGCGACCACCCCGACGGTCAGGGTCGCGATCGGGGGATCAGTCAAGGCGGTAGGGTAGGCCCGAACCACGAGACTGGCCAACGCCCCCGCCATGAACGTGATCAGGTAGGGCGGAGACCGTCGCAGGATCTGGGCGAAATTCATGAAAAAGGCCCCCATCAGCATCGCTGTGGGGGGCTGATCTAACACGGTTATCGCATTGCGCAACCATGGGTTCAGACAGGCACGCCTTCCCGAACGAGGACCGACGTCGTGCGCTTGGTCGTCATGTTCAATCTCCTTGTGAGAGAACGGATTGACCGCCCCTCAGTTCCCACAACCTAGAGGACTAAGGCTGTGATTGTCCAAACTCATATGGTGATTCCGGCGGCTAGTTTCAGTCCCCCTCACTGAACCTTCCGTTAAGGGGATTGCCGCCACCGCCTGCACTTTTCGACAGCAATCACCCTCCCCCACGCGAGCCCGAGCCGGCGCGTCAACCGGCAAAAAACATGCCACACGTCAGGGGTCAATCGTCGGCGCCGCTACACGGCGAGGTAAGCCTCCTGTCGCACCACTATCCCGCTTCGCCCTGCGGGCTTCGCAGACAAGTCCCGGACAGCAGTGCGAAGCAGGATGCCCTCCAAAGCCTTGGCGAAGGAGGGTCGCCGCCCTGCGGGCTTCGGGTGGCAAGCCACCCGGAACCGCATCCTGGGCGAAGGCGTGCCCTTCGCAGCCCTGGCGAAGGCGGGCTGACGACGCCCCGCCTCACTTCGCCGGAGACGGCACGGTCGGAACCTCGACCGCCGCCGACGGCGAGTCGTCCGGCGTCACGAAGTACCGCTGCCCGTTGATGATCAGGTCATCGAGCCTTGGCGCGCCCGCGCCGATCCTGCCCTTGCGAACAGCCTCGACCAGCGCCTCGTCAGCCTCGCGGCCGGGCCGCCAGAGCGCGGCTTCGCCCAGGAACCGCCACTTGCCGTTGACGCGACCGTGCACCCAGGCCCGCTGGCCGTTGAGGATCACCACCTCCTCGACCCCGTCCCGCGTCAGGTCCACGAGCGCCGCCTGACAGGAGTCCGGCGCGGCGGTGCAGACCCGCTGCTGGTCCCGCGCCCATTGCTGGGCGAAGAAGTCCTGCGGCAGCGAGCGCTCCGCGGGCCAGATGACCGGCAGATTGGCGGCGTCCAGGAGCAGGGCGTCGGGCGCGTCGCCCCGGCGCTCTGTCTCCGCCAGAGCCGCCGTCGAGCGCTTGCCGACCTCGCCGCCGCGCGCCTTCAGCGCGATCAGCGCCTCCCGCCCGTAGCGCCCGCTGTCGAACCGCAGGAACTGATAGTCCAGCTTGTCGGCCTTCACCGTCCCGGCCTCCAGCCGCGCCATCTGGTCGTTGACCGACAACCGGGCCGGATCGGCGATCGGGCTGAAGATGGCCAGCAGCAGGGCCAGGGAGACGAAGGCGGCGATGATGTTGGTGATCTCCAGCCGGCGCATCCAGCGGCCCGGCCGCACCGCCGCGATCAGGTAGCCGACCGCGTAGACCAGGCCGGCGACGACGCAGGCGCCCGCCACGACCCGGTCGGGCGTCAGACCGTACTGGCCGACGCGCAGCCAAAGCGCGTAGGCCGCCAGCACGATCATCGGCGCCAGCAGCACCCCGGCCAGCCGGCCGCTCCAGCGCAGCATCGGCGGCACCGGGCCGTCCGGCTCGCCGTCCTGGTAGGCGGCGTTGGTCAGGACGATCAGCACCGCCATGGCGCTGAGCAGGATCGCCGCCCCGCTGCGCGTGCCCCACAGAGCGTCGAGCCCCGTGAACGGCAGGGCCAGCAGGAAGGCTGTCGCCAGAACCACCAGGATCGGCAGCAACCAGGCCAGCAGGGTCAGGGCCACGGTGCGGATGCCCCGGATCAACCCGGCGCGGACATCGGTCAGGTGGACGGCGGCGGCGAACATCGTGGCCGTGGCCGGAATGGCGAACCAGGACTTCTGCAACAGCTCGCCGACGGCCTTGATGCCGATCAGGTCGAACATCGCCCCGCCCAGGAAGAGGATAAGCCAGAAGACCCCGACGAAGGCAGCCGACAGGGCCAGCTGCACACCGTGCTTCCAGGCGATCTCGAAATAGCGCGGGTAGCCGGCGATGATCCGTCGCTCGGCGTCGGCCCCCTCGACCAGGTGATGGGCGATGAACAGGCCGGCGGCGCCGAAGAGCATCAGCTGCGGCGAGACCCAGGGGTCATTCAGCGTCTCGAATCGCCGGACCAGGTCGTGCGCGCCCAGCGTCGCCAGCACCGCCGCTGATCCCGCCGCCCAGAGGGCGAGCGTCCGCGCGCGAAGGGCGCCCAGGCCGCCGAGCAGCACGAAGGGCAGGAAGACCGCGACCATGATCAGGCCGCCGAACAGCGGCGGCGCGGTCGCCGGCCAGATCTTCTGATCTCCCGCTTCGTTCAGCGCCCAGATCACAATGCCGGCGGCCAGGCCGATGCCTGCCCGGATGGCGCCGAGGGCTCGCGAGGGCGGCCGATGGTCGTGCGGACTTTCGGACATGGTTGCCTCCGTCGTTGCCGCGGACACTCACCCATGCCCGTCGCGCTGGCAATCGCCCTCGCAACGCGCGAACGCTTTGCGCAACGCAGCATGGCGTGGCAGTTTCGGCCAGCACGATGGAGCCGCCGACGCGCCGATGAGCAAACCCGCCGACTTCAAACTCCGGGAAGGCGAGCACGGCGCCACCGCCTTCCTGTCAGGCGACTGGACGGCGGAGTCCCTGGACGACGCCGGCCGCAGGCTGGCGGATGTTCTCGTCGGATCGAAGGCGGTCAATCTCGATCTGAACGGCGTGCGGCGTTGCGACACGGCCGGCGCCTACGCCATTGTCCGCGCCTGCGAAGGACGGACCAGCGCCGGCAAGCTGGTCGCGCGGCCCGAACAGACCCGCCTGCTCGATCTTGTCAGCGACGCCGTAAAGGTCGAGCCCAGCCCACCGATTGTCCAGCGTGGCTTCTACGACCTCGCGGTGCGGATCGGCCGCGGGGTTTTCCACCTCGCCGGAGAGGCGCTGGAAACCTTCGCCTTCATCGGCCGGGTCCTTGTGGCGGCCGGTCGCGGCGTCGCCATGCCGCACAAGGTCCGCTGGGCGCCCATCATCACCCTGTGCGAGCGCGCCGGCCTGGACGCCCTGCCCATCGTCGCGGTGACGACCTTCTTCATCGGGGCGGTGATCGCCCTGCTGGGCATCAATGTCCTGCGCGAGTTCGGCGCCTCGATCTTCGTGGTCGAGATGATCGGCATCGCGGTGCTTCGGGAGTTCGGGGTGGTCATCACCGCCGTCCTGCTGGCCGGCCGCTCGGCCTCGGCCTTCGCCGCCGAGATCGGCGCCATGAAGATGCGGCAGGAGATCGACGCCATGCGCGTCATGGGGGTCGACCCGTTCGAGGCCCTGGTGCTGCCCCGGTTCGTGGCGCTGCAGCTGACCATGCCCCTGCTGACCTTCGTCGCCGATGTCGCGGGACTGATGGGCGGTCTGATGGTGTCGTGGATGATCCTGGACCTGTCCCCGACCTTCTTCCTGCAACGCATCGTCGACAATGTCGGCCTGACCCACTTCATCGTCGGCATGATCAAGGTGCCGATCATGGCGGCGGTGATCGCCGGCATCGGCTCGCGGCAGGGCATGGAAGTCGGCGGCGATGTGGTTTCCCTGGGCCAGCGCGTCACCGCCGCGGTGGTCCACGCCATCTTCTCGATCATCCTGATCGACGCCATCTTCGCGCTGATCTTCATGGAGCTCGACTTCTGATGGTCGAGCCACGCCGCGAATTCATCGACCTCGACGAGGACGGCCTCGACGACAACGCCCCGCCGATCGAGGTCATCGATCTGGTCTCCCAGTTCGGCGAGACCGTCATCCACGACCACCTGAACCTCACCGTGAACCGCGGCGAGGTGCTGGGGGTGGTCGGCGGGTCGGGCAGCGGCAAGTCGGTCCTGCTCAACAGCATCATCGGCCTGAAGAAGCCCGATGGCGGCACGATCCGCATGTTCGGCCACGACATGAACGACGCCACCCGCAAGGAGATGAAGGCCATCGAGCGCAGCTCGGGCGTGCTGTTCCAGCAGGGCGCGCTGTTCTCGGCCCTCACCGTCAAGGAAAACGTCGCCGCGCCGATGTTCGAGCACACCGACCTGTCGAAGGCCGAGATCTATGATCTGGCGGAGCTCAAGATCGCCCTCTCCGGCCTGCCGCCCCGCGCCGGGGCCTTGAAACCGTCGGAGCTGTCGGGCGGCATGATCAAGCGCGCCGCCCTGGCCCGGGCCCTGGCGCTGGATCCGCAGATGCTGTTCCTCGACGAGCCGACCGCCGGCCTCGATCCGATCGGCGCCGCCGCCTTCGACGAACTGATCGCCGACCTGTCGCGCAGCCTCGGCCTGACGGTGTTCATGATCACCCACGATCTCGACAGCCTGTACACGATCACCGACCGGGTGGCGGTGCTGGCCGACAGGAAGGTGACGGCCGTGGCTCCGGTTCACGAACTGGAGCTTTCCGAGCACCCCTGGATAAGGGAATACTTCATGGGCCCACGGGGTCGCGCGGCCCAGAGCGCCAGGAACAGGGCGGGACAGACGGTCTGATGGAAAGAAACGCCAACTACGCCCTGGTCGGCATCGCCTCGATCCTGCTCTTCGTGGGCGCGATCATATTCGGCGTCTGGCTGGCGCGCTTCGCCGTCAACCGGGACTACGACATCTACGACATCCTGTTCTTCGGGCCGGTGCGCGGCCTCTCCGAGGGCGGCGAGGTCCACTTCAACGGCATCAAGGTCGGCGAGGTGACCAAGCTGGAGCTGGACAGCAGCGATCCCAACCGCGTTATCGCCAAGATCCGCGTCACCTCCGACGTCCCGATCCGCGAGGACTCCTCGGCAACCCTCGAGCCGCAGGGAATCACCGGCGTCAACTACGTCCAGATCACCGCCGGCACGCCCGCCAGACGCCTTCTCAAGGACACCGTCCCGGCCGGCGAAATCCCGGTTATCCGAAGTCAGAACAGCGCCTTGTCAGACCTGCTTCAGGGCGGCGGCACGGTGTTGACCCGGACGATCGAGGCGCTGGACCGGGTCAACGCGGTCCTCTCCGAGGAGAATGTGAAGACCTTCAGCGCCGCCCTGAGCGACGTCCAGGCCATCACCGCCGAGGCGCGGGAGCGCAAGGCGATCATCGCCGACGCCCAGAAGGCGCTGCAGAGCATCGACGCCGCCGCCGTCGAGATCACCGAACTCAGCCGCTCGACCAAGGGACTGGTCGACACCGACGGCAAGCGCACCCTGGCCGAGCTGGCCGACGCGGCCGAGGAACTCAAGGCGGCGACCAGGGACGCCCGGGGCATGATCACCCGACTGGAGGGTCCGACGTCGGACTTCACCGCCACCGGCCTGCCCCAACTGACACGGGCCATCACCACCCTGCAGTCCACCGCCGAGTCGCTCGACCGGCTGGTCAGCGATATCGAACAGAACCCGCAGGGCCTGGTGTCCAAACCGCCCGCCAGGGAAGTGGAGGTCAAGCCGTGAACCGCCGTATCGCCGTCATGGTTCTGGCGCTGGCCGCCGTCGGGCTCTCGGGCTGCATCAGCCTGTTCCCCAAGGCCGAGCCGTCGCGGCTCTACCGCCTGCAGGCCAGCGTCGCGCCGCAGGCCGCGCCTTCTGGGGCCGCCTATGGCGTGCTGCGCCTGGGCACGGGCTTTCCCCGCGCCTCGGCCGGCGACCGCATCCTGACCGTCAGCCCCGGGGGCGAGGCAGCCTACATCGCCGGGGCGCGCTGGGTCTCCCCCGCCTCCGTGATGTTTGACGAACAGACCGTCCAGGCCTTCCATGCCGGCGGCCGCGCGCGCCTGATCACCCGTGGCGACGTGGCCAGCGCGGACTACATTCTGAAGCTCGACGTCCACAGCTTCGAGACCGTCTACGACCGGGGCCCCAAGGCGGCGCCGGTCATCCTCGTGTCGGTGCGCGGTGTGATCACCCGATCCGGCGACCGCGCCCTGGTCGGCGACCGCACCTTCACCGCCAGTATCCGCGCCGGCGACAACCGCGTCAGCGCCATCGTGCCGGCCTACGACAAGGCCCTCAGCCAGGTGCTGGGCGAGGTCGTCGGCTGGGTGAACGCGCTGGATGCGAGCGGGGGCTAGGGCGCGACGGCGACGCGGCAGCGGCGTTCGGTCTGGGGTTGCTGTCGGCCATCGACCGATTGCAGACCTTTGTTGATCGCCTGCGTTTCGTTGATGCCGCCTATCGTGATAACACTCCAAACCATTGATTTGACTAGGGTAACACATAGATGACGATGGACGGCAGACCGATGAGCAGCTCCGCTACCGGCGACGCGACGGGAACCCGACTGGTGCTGCGGCGGCCGGACGACTGGCATGTCCATCTGCGCGACGGGGCGATGCTGGCCTCCGTCGTCAACTACACCGCCCGCCAGTTCGCGCGGGCCATCGTCATGCCCAACCTCAATCCGCCGATCACGACCGTCGCCGCGGCCGCGGCCTATCGCGACCGCATCCTGGCGGCGCTGGAGCCGGGCCTCGCGTTTACGCCTCTGATGACCGGGTATCTGACCGACACGATCGACGCGACCGAGGTGGAGCGCGGGTTCGCCGAAGGGGTGCTCACCGCCTGCAAGCTCTATCCCGCCCACGCCACGACCAACTCCGCCCACGGGGTGACGGACATTCGGGCGATCTATCCCGTGCTTGAGGTGATGCAGCAGATCGGCATGCCGCTGCTGATCCACGGCGAGGTCACCGATCGCCATGTGGACATTTTCGACCGTGAGGCCGTCTTTATCGACCGCACCCTCACCGGGCTTATCGCGGACTTTCCGGCGCTGAAGGTCGTGTTCGAACACATCACCACGGCTGAGGCGGTGGCGTTCGTGGAGGCGAGCGGCCCGAACCTCGCGGCGACCATCACGCCCCATCACCTGATGATCAATCGCAACGCCATGTTTGATGGCGGCATCCGCCCGCACTTCTATTGCCTGCCGATCGCCAAGCGGGAGCCGCACCGGCTGGCTTTGCGACGGGCCGCCACTTCCGGCTCGCCCAAGTTCTTCCTGGGCACCGATTCCGCCCCGCACGCCGTTGGGGACAAGGAATCCGCCTGCGGCTGCGCCGGCATCTTCAACGCCCCGTTCGCGCTGGAAAGCTATGCGACGGTGTTTGATGAGGAAGGCGCCATCGACCGGCTCGAAGCCTTCGCGTCGGAGTATGGCCCGCGGTTCTATGGCCTGCCCCTCAACACAGGCACTGTGGTCCTGGAGCGTGCTCCAAGCGTCGTCCCGGCCACCCTGACGACGCCAGCCTCGCCGATTGTTCCGTTCCACGCCGGCGAGGCGCTGGCATGGCGCTACGCCGGTCCGGCGACCTCCTAGGCCGGCGCGGCGGCGGCGGTCCGGCCAGGCCCGCTACGCCACCCCGAACAAGGCCTTCAGGTACGGATTCAGCAGCCGCCCGTCCGGGTCGAGCTCGCGCCGTACCTCCAGGAACTCGCCCCAGCGCGGATACAGCGCCGCGAGCTGGGCGCCCTTCAGGCTGTGAAGCTTGCCCCAGTGGGGCCGGCCGCCGTTGCGCAGGAACACCGGCTCGACCAGCTCGAACAGCAGCCGGTAGTCGTCCTTGTAGTGGGCGTGGACGGCGATGGAGCCGCGCTCTCCGCCCTGGAAGGGCGACAGCAGGGCGTCATCGGGCGCGATGCGGCGCACCTCGATGGGGAAGAAGACGTCCGGCCGTTCCTTCTCGATCAGCGCCACCACCTCGGCCAGCACCTTCAGATGCACCTCGGCGGGCAGGTGGTACTCCATCTCGTTGAAGCGCACCGGCCGCTCGGTCGACAGCAGCTTCCAGCCCTCGTCGATCGCCGTCTCGGGCGCGGTCCCGCCCAGCAGCGCCTTCGCCGCCGCCTTGCGCATGCCGGTGGAAAAGCCGAGCAGATTGCGCAGGCTGCGCAGCACCTCCAGGAAGGCGTCGTCCTGGCTGGGCGGCCGTACGGTGGCCGCCGCGTCGGTCTCGTCGTGGCTGATGTTGGCGGCCAGGCCCGTGAAGGGCACGGCGTAGAACTCGAAGTTGCGGTGTTTCGCCCACCGCTCCTCCGCTTTCGCCAGCGACTCTTCCAGCGGCTCGACCCAGACCTGGCGCTTCAGTCGGCGGTTGGCGGTGGTGTTCAGTGTCGCGCGGGTGATGACGCCGAGGGCGCCCAGCGACACCTGGGCGGCGGCCAGCACGTCCGGGCGCCGGCGGGCGTCGGCCTCGATGACCTTGCCCGTCGCGGTGACCAGGGTCAGGGCGGCGACATCGCCGTGGATGGCCTTGATCGTCCGGCCGGTGCCGTGCGTACCCGTGCCCAGGGCGCCGCCCAGCGACTGCTTGTTGATGTCGGGCAGGTTGGCCATCGCCCGGCCCTTCCCGGCCAGGGCGGGGCCCAGGGCGCCGAGCCGGGTGCCGGCCATCACCTGCGCCCTGTCACCGTCCCAGCCGGTGATCCCGCTCATGGCGTCCAGGGTGACCAGGGTCCCGTCGGTGGGGATCAGGCCGGTGAAGCTGTGGCCGGAGCCGACGACGCGCACCGGGGCCGGAGCGGTCACGATGGCGGCGGCCAGTTCACCCTCGTCCTTGGGCGCCAGGCGCCGGGCGGGATAGCTGTGCTGGATGCCCGACCAGTTGCGCCACAGGACCTTGCCGTCCTTGACGGAGGGCGGCGACGGCGGCTCGGGCTTCTCGCGGTTGGCCACGGCGATGGCCCCTGCCCCGCCACCGACCACAGCCACGCCGGCGCCGCCGGCGATCAGCGCTGTTCGCCTGGAAATCATCTGAAAGCCCCCCGCTAGTTCGCGGAGTCTTCGCGCCCCGCCATGAACCGTATCAGGGCCTTGAAATCGTCCGGCGTGCAAGACGCGCACTGCCCCCCGGCCGGCATGGCGTTGAACCCCTGGATGGTGTGATCCAGCAGCACCTGCTCGCCCTGCTTCCAGCGCGGGTCCCAGGCGGCGCGGTCGTGGACCTGCGGCGCCAGATTGCCGGGCATGGCGTGGCAGGCCTTGCAGGAGGTCTCATAGAGCCCCGCAAGGCGGGCGTCGGCGGGCGTCAGGGCCATGACCTGCTCGGGCGTCAGGGCGGGCTGAGGGGCGCCGCAGGCGGTGAGGGACAGGCAACCGACGATGGCAGCGATGCGAAGCCCTTCCCCCTGGAGGGGGGAAGCGTTCGGGATGGGGG
>JBIKTU010000031.1:0-9962 GCA_044347965.1 Caulobacter sp. | reverse complement strand
GCAAGGCAGTCCGAGACAAAGGTCTTGTCCGCCTCGCTGCGCGCCCCGCCGGAAATGCGGGCGTGATAGCGCTTGTCGACCAGCACACGCGGCAGGGTGTCGGTGTTCAGTTCGACCAGCCACAGGCCGCCGGTCCCCTCGCGCACGAAGACGTCCGGCGTCACAGGCTGCGACGGCTCGCCGCCGAAGGCCGCGCCCGGGCGGGGCGTCAGGGCCTTCAACTCGGCGATCATCTCGCGGATGTCGTCGTCATCGACGCCGCAGACCTTGCGCAGCGCGCCGAGATCACGGCGGGCCAGCAGCTCGAGATTGTCGAGCAGCGCCTCCATGGCCGGGTCCAGCCTGTCGCGGTCCCTGAGCTGAAGCGCCAGGCATTCGCGTACGTCGCGGGCGAAGACGCCGGTCGGCTCGAAGCCCTGGAGCGCGACCAGCACCTTTTCCGTCAGGGCCTCGTCACAGCCCAGGCGCAGCGAGATCTCTTCCAGGTCGGCGCGCAGGTAGCCGCCGTCGTCCACGGCGTCGATCAGCACGGCGGCGACGACCCGCTCGGCCTCGCTCAGCCGCGCCACGGCCAGCTGGTCGTGCAGGTGCTCGCTCAGGGTCTTGGCCCGGGTGAGCCGCCCTTCCATGTCGTCGTCGCCCTCGAACGAGCCGCCGCTGCCGGCCCGCGACCAGTCGACCTGTCCGCCGGCCTGGCCGGCATCGCCGCCCCCGTCGCCGTCGCCGCTGTCGCGTTCGCCGGGGGACAGGTCGGTCGGCCCGGCGTCCATGTCGGCGTGGGCCGCGCTGTCGGGCACGGAGTCGACCGAATAGTCGGCGGTCGGGGTCTCTGCCTTGACCGGTTCGGGCTCGGGATCGGCGTCGCGCTCGTCACGCTGGAGCAGCGGATTGCGCTCGAGCTCGGCCTCGACGTAGGCCTCCAGCTCGAGGTTGGTCAGCTGCAGCAGCTTGATCGCCTGCTGCAGCTGCGGCGTGATCACAAGGCTCTGGCCTTGTCTCAGCTCCAGTCTTGGACCGAGCGCCACGCGCTTCCCCCAGTCGTTGAAATCGAACAGGGGGTCAGGATCGAACGCCGAGGGTTAACGTCGCCCTTAAGCGGCATGCTAATTGCAGGTTGCGGCGCCGCGCCCAACCCGGCTCCGTCATCCTCGGGCTCGTCCCGAGGACCCCTGGTTCAGCTTCCACGTGAGAGTGCGATCACACGCTCACCTGCGGACCCACATAGGGATCCTCGCCACAGGGGCGAGGATGACGACCGCTAGAACCGGTCGCCCAGATAGACGCGGCGGACGTCGGGATTGTCGACGACCGCCTGGGGCGCGCCCTCGAACAGCACCTCGCCGGCGTGGATGATCGAGGCGCGGTCGATGATGTCGAGCGTCTCGCGGACATTGTGGTCGGTGATCAGGATGCCGATGCCCCGACCCTTCAGGTAGCCGATGACCTCGCGGATGTCGGCGATGGCCAGGGGGTCGATGCCGGCGAAGGGTTCGTCCAGCAACATGAAGCTGGGCTCGCTGGCCAGGGCGCGCGCGATTTCCACCCGCCGCCGCTCGCCGCCCGACAGCGACACCGCCGGCGAGGCCTTCAGGTGTCCGATGTGCAGCTCCTCGAGCAGGGCGGCGGTCGTGGTCCGGGCCTTGTCGGCATCGGGCTCGCGCATCTCGACCACGGCCAGGACGTTCTCTTCCACGGTCATCCCGCGAAAGATGGAGGCTTCCTGCGGCAGGTAGCCGACCCCCATGCGGGCGCGCTGGTACATCGGCAAGGCGGTGATGTCGCGGCCGTCGAGCGCGATCGAGCCCTGGTCGACCGGGATCAGGCCGGTGATCATGTAGAAGCAGGTGGTCTTGCCGGCGCCGTTGGGCCCCAGCAGGCCGACGACCTCGCCGCGGGCCAGGGTCAGGCTGACCCCGCGCACGACCTGGCGCTCGCCGAAGGTCTTGGTCAGACCCTCGACGACCAGGCCCGCGTCGGAAGGCTGGTCCAGTGTCTCGGCCACGTCAGCGCGACGCCGTGTCGTTGGGATAGAACACGCCCCGCACCCGGCCCGCCTTGTTCCGGCCTGTCGTTGACGAGGTCATGCTGGCCTGGCCGGTGCCGGTGTTGATGACCATCCGGTCGCCCCGGACCACGCTCTTGCCCTGCACGACGATGACGCCGCCGGTCAGGGTGATCGTCTCGGTCGTGAAGACGTAGACCGCGCTGTCGGCGCGGACGGTGCGCTCGGGCGTCACGAAATAGACCTGGCCCCGGGCCTCCATCCGCTCGCTGGCGCCACAGCCATCGGCCCTCTTCGCCGAATAGAGGGTGACCTGGTCGGCGCGCAGCCGCGTGCGGCCCTGCAGCGCTTCCACCGCGCCGGACCAGCTCGACAGGCACTGGCTCTGGATCGTCTCGGAGGCGTCGGCGGTGATGTCGATCGGCGCGCGCGGGTCCAGCTGCGCGGCGGCGCCGCCGGCGACAAGAAGCGCGGCGGCGCCGATGACGCCCGCCAACCCGAATTTTCCGCTGACACCGAGGCGGCGCGACTTCGACATGACCATGCCTGTTCTTATTCCGGATTCACGCGCGTGCGAACCCTGCCCTGAAACTCGATGCGATCGCCCTTGTCCTTGACCGTGTAGCTGTCGGCCGAGACCTGTCCCACCGGGCCGTCGCTTTCGATACCCTGCCGGCCGACCGCAAGGCCGGTGCGGGTGTCGATGACCGTGTCGTTGGTCGCCACCCGGTTGCCCGCGCCGTCGTCGATACGCACCTCGCCGGTCAGGCGCAGAAGGCGGGTCTTCTCATCGTAGGTCCCCTTGCGCGCCATGATCCGGCGCGGCGTCGGGGTCTCGGCGCCCACCACCATGATCGGCTCGATCAGGGCCACGCTGTTGGCTTCGCGCTCGTCGCGGACCGCCTGCCGGGCGCCGATCAGGAAGCTGCGGCCGTCCTCGGTGCGCCCCTGGAACCGGGCGCCGACCATGCGGATGATCGGGTCTTCTATGCGGAGAGGCTTGGGCGCCTGCAGCGTGCTGGCGACCACCCAGCCTACCAGTCCCAGCACGATCACCGCCATGACCGCCGGCAGGCCGACCCGCATCCGTGCGATCAGTCGCTCCCGCGTCCGCCAGCGGGCGAAGGCCGCCTCGCGGTGGTCTGTCGGCTGGGCGGGGTGGGGGGCGTCTGTCACGAGGCTCAGCTGTGGGCGAAGATGTCGGTCTCTTCCCAGCCGGCCAGGTCCAGCCGGGCGCGGACGGGAAGGAAGTCGAAACAGGCCTGGGCGAGCGCCGTGCGGCCCTCGCGGGCGATCATGGTTTCCAGCTTCGCCTTCACCCCGTGCAGGTGCAGCACGTCGGAGGCGGCGTAGGCCAGCTGTTCGGGCGACAGGACGGCCGCGCCCCAGTCGCTGCTCTGCTGCGCCTTGGAGAGGTCCACGCCGACGAGCTCCTTGACCACGTCCTTGAGGCCATGGCGGTCGGTGTAGGTCCTGGCGAGCTTGGAGCCGATCTTGGTGCACCAGACAGGGGTGGTCTCCACCCCAAGGTGGCGCTCGAACATGGCGATATCAAAGCGGCCGAAGTGGAAGATCTTCAGCACCGCCGGATCGGTGAGCAGGGCCTTGAGGTTGGGACAGTCGTAGGCGGGGCGATCAAGCCGCACGATATGGGCGTCGCCGTCGCCGGCCGAGATCTGCACCACGCAAAGCATGTCGCGGGTCAGGGACAGGCCCATGGTCTCGGAGTCGACGGCCACCGACGTCACGCCCGCGAACAGGCCCGCCGGGATATCGCCTTCATGCAGATGGTTGGCCAAGTCGGACCGCTCCCTCACTCATTCCACGTAACATATAGAAGAGGAGGGTGGTGCCCAGGAGAGGACTCGAACCTCCACGGCCGTTAAGCCACTGGCACCTGAAGCCAGCGCGTCTACCAATTCCGCCACCTGGGCTCGCTGACCAGTCGGGAAGCCCGACCGGCGCGAAGGCGTGCCTCTTAGGGCGCCCCGTCGGGGTCGTCAACGGCGCATTGCGCGTCGGGCTCGTTACGTCTATCCGGGCGCATTCTCACTGGAATTCAAAGGCCGCAACATGCGTGGGCTCGTCACCGTCTTTGGAGGCACCGGCTTCGTCGGTCGCCAGGTCGTCCGGTCGCTGGCGAAACAGGGCTGGCGCATCCGCGTCGCGGCCCGAAACGTCGGTCGAGGCTATCGCCTGCGCATGCTGGGCGACGTCGGCCAGATCGAGGTGGTCCAGGCCAATATCCGCGACGCAGCCTCGGTCGGCCGGGCGCTGGACGGGGCAGAGGCCTGCGTGAACCTGGTCGGGGTGCTCTACGAGAGCGGCCGCCAGGGCTTTGCGACCCTGCACGCCGAGGCCGCCGGCGCCATCGCCCAGGCCGCCGCCGCCCGGGGAATCACCCGCTTCGTGCAGATGTCGGCCATCGGCGCCGATGCGGCCTCGCCCGCCAAATACGCCCGCACCAAGGCCGCCGGCGAGGTCGCCGTGCGCGCCGTCCTCCCGTCGGCGGTGATCCTGCGCCCGTCCATCGTCTTCGGAGCCGAGGACGCCTTCTTCAACCGCTTCGCCGGCCTGACGACCTTTTCGCCGGCCCTGCCGCTGATCGGCGGCGGCCATACCCGCTTCCAGCCGGTCTTTGTCGGCGACGTCGCCGCGGCGGTGGCGAAGGTGCTCGGCGATCCGGCCGCGGCCGGTCGGACCTACGAACTGGGCGGCCCGACGGTCTACAGCTTCCGCGACCTGCTGGCCTTCATCCTGCGCGAGACCGGCCGCATGCGGCTGCTGGTTCCCGTACCGTGGTTCGCGGCGAAGATGCTGGGCGCCGTGGGCGATCTCCAGGCGGCGGTCCCGATCATCCCGCCGCAGCTGACCAGCGACCAGGTCGAAAGCCTGCGCATCGACAATGTCGTGGCCGACGGCGCGGCGGGCCTCGCCGATCTGGGCATCGAGCCTCGCGCGGTCGAGGCGATCGTCCCGTCCTACCTCTACCGCTACCGCAAGGGCGGCCAGTACGCCGCCACGCCGGAAGGCGCGATCTAGAAGCTCATCCGATGTCATCCCGGCCGTCGCGAAGCGAAGAGCCGGGACCCAGCGCTTCTGTGGCGGCCCCTGGTCCCGGATCGGCCCGCGGCCGTCCGGGATGACGCTGCTGGGGCTCAGGCCAGGTAGATCCACGCCAGTCCCAGGCCGCCGACCACGATCCGCCACCAGCCGAACGGCGACAGCCCGCGCTTGCTGACGAAGTCGAGCAGCACCTTCACCACCACCAGGCCGGACAGGAACGACACGACGAA
The DNA here is from genome assembly GCA_044347965.1 of Caulobacter sp. Classification (GTDB taxonomy): domain Bacteria; phylum Pseudomonadota; class Alphaproteobacteria; order Caulobacterales; family Caulobacteraceae; genus Caulobacter. Next base: position 4,664 of record JBIKTU010000031.1, on the reverse strand, counting down.
CCCGACCGCCAGCAGCGGCAGGTGATCGCCGACCATCAGGCTCTCGCGGCTTTCCCAGAAGTCCTTGGCGAAGGCGCCCATCATGGTCGGGATGGCCAGGAAGAAGCTGAACTCGGCCGCCGCCCGCTTGTCGACGCCTAGAAGCACGCCGCCGACGATGGTCGCGCCCGAGCGCGACACGCCGGGGATCATCGACACACACTGCATCAGCCCCACGCCGAGCGCCGTCTTCAGCGGCAGCTTCATGGCGTCGTCATGCCGGGGCGCGGGGCTCCAGCGATCCAGCGCCAGCAGCCCGAAGCCCCCGATCAGCAGCGACCAGCAGATGATCTCCGGACTGGCGAACAGCACCGTCTTGATGAAGTCGTAGAGCAGGACGCCGAGGAAAACCGCCGGCAGGAAGGCGATCAGCACGCTCAGCGCGAAGCGCCGCGCCGCCGGGTCGGTCGGCAGGCCGATCAGCACCGCCCAGAGGCGCGTGAAGTACAGCGCCACCACGGCCAGGATCGCGCCCAGCTGGATCAGGACGATGAAGCTGTCCCACGACGGGTCGGTCAGCCCCAGCGCCATCTTGGTCAGCAGCAGGTGGCCGGTCGAGGACACAGGGATGAACTCGGTCAGGCCCTCGACGAGCCCGAGGATGACGGCGGCGAGGAAGCTGTTCACGGGCGTTTCCGATCGGACAGATGGTCTACAAATGGGACAATAACGGCGAGGCGAGATGGCGTAAGCTGCGTGGCGGTCCGGTCAAGCAGTCCTTTTAGGTCAATCTTGCTGACCAACGCGTTCTGACGCGACTGTCCGCGCCCTATGAACCGCTTGACGCAGGGGGTTTCTCCGACACGGCGGGAGGCCGGCATGGCCGAGCGGATGCTGAAGTTCACGACCATCGAGCGCCGGACTCCCGAGAAGCGGGAAGCCGCGGGGCGGAGCCACGACTTCCTCGAAATCCATGCCGACTTCATCGACGCCAGGGCCACGGAACAGGCCTCGCGTTGTTCGCAGTGCGGCGTCCCCTTCTGCCAGACGCACTGTCCCCTGCACAACAACATCCCGGACTGGCTGCGCCTGACTGCCGCGGGACGCCTGGAGGAGGCCTACGGCCTGTCCCAGGCGACCAACAACATGCCCGAGATCTGCGGCCGCATCTGCCCTCAGGACCGTCTGTGCGAGGGAAACTGCGTCATCGAACAGTCGGGCCACGGCACGGTGACCATCGGCGCGGTCGAGCGCTATCTCAGCGACAAGGCCTGGGAGGAGGGCTGGGTGAAGCCGCTCGCCCCCCGGGCCGGGCGCGGCCAGTCGGTCGGCATCGTCGGGGCGGGCCCCGCGGGCCTGGCCGCCGCAGAGACGCTGCGCGAGCAGGGCTACGCCGTCACCGTCTATGACCGCCACGACCGGGCCGGCGGCCTGCTGATCTACGGCATTCCCGGCTTCAAGCTGGAAAAGGACGTCGTCGAGCGGCGCACCCGGCGGCTGGCCGAGGGCGGGGTCGACTTCCAGCTGAATTTCGAGGTCGGCCGCGACGCGACCCTGCCGCAGCTGCGGGACCGCCACGACGCGGTGCTCCTGGCCAACGGCGTCTATGCGGCGCGCGACCTCGAGGTTCCGGGCGTCGGCTCCGGCGGCGTGGTCGCCGCGCTCGACTATCTGATCGCTTCGAACCGCAAGGGCATGGGCGATGAGGCGCCAGACTACGACTCCGGCCTCCTTAACGCCCAGGGCAAGGATGTCGTGGTCGTCGGCGGCGGCGACACGGCCATGGACTGCGTCCGCACCGCCGTCCGCCAGGGCGCCCGCTCGGTGACCTGCCTCTACCGGCGCGACCGGGAGAATATGCCCGGTTCCCTGCGCGAGGTCGCCAACGCCGAGGAAGAGGGCGTGGTCTTCGAATGGCTGGCGGCCCCCCGCGCGCTGATGGGTGACGCCGAGGCGGTCAGCGCCGTCCGCGCCGTGCGCATGCGCCTGGGCCCGCCCGACAGCTCCGGCCGCCGCGCGCCGGAAGCCATCGACGGCTCGGAATTCGACCTCCCGGCCCAGCTGGTCATCAAGGCGCTCGGTTTCGACCCCGAGGATCTGCCCGCGACGCTGGCCGCGCCGGACCTGGCGGTCAGTCGCTGGGGCACGGTGAAGATCGACCGCAGGACCCAGGCGGCCAACCTCGACGGCGTGTTCGCCGCCGGCGACATCGCCCGGGGCGCCTCGCTGGTCGTCTGGGCCATCCGCGACGGCCGCGACGCCGCCGACTCCATCCACCGCTACCTGCTGGCCAGGGCTCCGGCCCTGGTCGCGGCGGAGTGACCGCCATGAGTAACAGCGACGCCCTTCTCCCCTCGCGGGAGAAGGTGGCGCCCGAAGGGCGTCGGATGAGGGGGCTCGTGGACATGGCGGCGATTTTCGGCGCCGCCGGCAGTGCGACCCCTCATCCGTCGGCTTCGCCGACACCTTCTCCCGCAAGGGGAGAAGGATACCGCGTGACGACTTCTGGCGTGGAGACCTTCGATGTCCGCTGAGCTTTCCCGCTATCTCCGGAACCGTGACGCCCTCATCCAGGGCCACGCCTACGATCCGTCCAGCGAGCGCGACAACTGCGGCGTCGGCCTGGTCTGCGCCATCGACGGCCAGCCGCGCCGCGAGGTGGTCGAGCTGGCCATCAAGGCGCTGAAGGCCGTCTGGCACCGGGGCGCGGTGGACGCCGATGGGAAGACCGGCGATGGCGCCGGCATCCTGCTGTCTGTGCCCCAGGACTTCTTCATCAACCAGGTGAAGAACACCGGCCACACGCCGCGTCCCGGCCCCATCGCCGTGGGCCAGGTCTTCCTGCCGCGCACGGACCTCGGCGCCCAGGAAGCGGCCCGCACCATCGTCGAGAGCGAGGCCCTGCGCTTCGGCTTCTACATCTACGGCTGGCGGCAGGTGCCGGTGAACACCTCGGTGATCGGCGAGAAGGCCAACGCCACCCGGCCCGAGATCGAGCAGATCATGCTGTCGCCCCCGGCCGGGATGGAGGGCGAGGCGCTCGAACGCGCCCTCTACCTGTGCCGCAAGCGCATCGAGAAGAAGGTCGCCGCCTCGGCGATCAACGAGTTCTACATCTGCTCCCTGTCGGCCCGATCGCTGATCTACAAGGGCATGTTCCTGGCCGAGAGCATCGACGCCTTCTACCCTGATCTGCGGGACGAGCGGTTCTCGGCGGCGGTGGCCATCTTCCACCAGCGCTACTCGACCAACACCTTCCCCCAGTGGCGGCTGGCCCAGCCGTTCCGGATGCTGGCCCACAACGGCGAGATCAACACCTTCAAGGGCAACGCCAACTGGATGAAGAGCCATGAGATCCGCATGGCCGCCCAGGCGTTCGGCGCGTTCGGCGAGGACGTGAAGCCGGTCATCCAGCCCAGCGGCTCGGACTCGGCGGCGCTCGACAACACCTTCGAGATCCTGGTCCGCGCCGGCCGTGACGCGCCCATGGCCAAGGCGCTGCTGATTCCCGAGGCCTGGGCCAGCAAGTCCGACGCCCAGATGAAGCCCGAGCACCGGGCGCTGTACAGCTACTGCAACGCCGTCATGGAGCCCTGGGACGGGCCGGCCGCCGTCTGCGCCACGGACGGCCGCTGGGTCGTGGCGGGCAAGGACCGCAACGGCCTGCGCCCGCTGCGCGTCGCCTACACCGACGACGGCCTGGTGATCATGGGCTCGGAAGCGGGCATGTGCGGCGTCGCCGAAAGTCGTATCGTCCGTAAGCTGAACATATCTCCTGGGCGGATGATCGCCATCGATCTGGTCGAGGGGCGGCTCTACGACGAGGAGGCCATCGTCGACCGTCTGGCCGGCCAGCACCCCTACACCGAATGGCTGGGCAACATGGTCGACCTCGAAGCCACCATCGGTCCGGGCCCCGAGCCGCGCCGCCTGGCCGGCGAGGACCTGGTCCGCCGTCAGGCCGCCGCCGGCATGACGCTGGAGGACCTGGAGATGGTCCTGGCGCCCATGGTCGAGGACGGCAAGGAGGCCATCGGCTCGATGGGCGACGACACGCCGCTCGCCGTGCTCAGTGAAGGCTACCGGCCGCTCAGCCATTTCTTCCGCCAGAACTTCAGCCAGGTGACCAACCCGCCCATCGACCCGCTCCGCGAGACCGGGGTCATGAGCCTGAAGACCCGCTTCAAGAACCTTGGCAACATCCTGGCCGAGGACGAGGCCCAGACCGACGTCTATGTCGCCGAGAGCCCGGTGCTGACCACCGGCATGTACGAGCGGATCCTCGACTATATCGGCGACCGGAATCTGGGCGTTATCGACTGCACCATGCCGATCCCGGCGCCGGAGGCCCGGGCCGGCGACGCCCTGCGCGCCAACCTCGACCGCATCCGCGCCGAGGCCGAGGACGCCGCCCTGCGCGGCTGCTCGACCATCGTCCTGACCGACGAGACCATCGCGCCGGACCGGATCGCCATGCCGATGATCCTGGCCACCGGCGGGGTTCATGCTCACCTCGTGGGCAAGGGCCTGCGCTCCTACGTCTCGATCATCGTGCGTTCGGCCGAGTGCCTGGACACCCACTATTTCGCGGTGCTGGTCGGGGTGGGGGCCACGGCGGTCAACGCCTGGCTCGCCCAGGAGAGCTTCCAGGACCGTCTCGACCGCGGCCTGCTGGGCGAGGCGTC